>JAEEVB010000285.1 GCA_016287065.1 Muribaculaceae bacterium | reverse complement strand
TAGAGGATGCCGGCAGCACCAGCAGCGCCCATCACAGCGATTTCGGCACTGGGCCATGCATAGTTCATGTCACCACGCAGCTGCTTGCAGCTCATCACGATGTGGCTGCCACCATAGCTCTTGCGCAGGGTAACGGTAACCTTGGGTACTGTAGCCTCTCCGTAGGCATAGAGCAGCTTGGCGCCGTTCAGAATCACGGCATTGTACTCTTGACCGGTGCCGGGCAAGAATCCAGGCACGTCCACGAGAGTTACAAGAGGAATGTTAAATGCGTCGCAGAAGCGCACGAAACGGCCGCCCTTCTTCGAGGCGTTCACATCAAGCACACCTGCCATGTGCTGAGGCTGATTGGCAATCACACCCACGCTCTGGCCATTGAAGCGGGCAAAGCCCACGATAATGTTCTTGGCAAAGTCTTTGTGTACTTCCAGGAACTCGCCGTTATCCACGATGGCACCAATCACGTCATACATGTTGTAAGGATCGTTGGGGCTCTCGGGAATGATGTTGTTCAGGGCATCCTCAACGCGGTCGATGGGGTCGTTGCACTCTACGCGGGGAGCAGTTTCCATATTGTTGCTGGGCATGTAGCTCAACAGTTTCTTGATGGTCTCGATCACTTCTTCCTCAGTGTCGCAGGCAAAGTGCGTAACACCACTCTTCTGAGCGTGAACGGTTGCGCCACCCAGTTGCTCTTGAGTCACATTCTCGCCAAGCACGGTCTTGACCACTGCAGGACCAGTAAGGAACATAAACGAAGTGCCCTTGGCCATAAGGGTGAAGTCGGTGAGGGCAGGTGAGTATACGGCACCGCCGGCGCAAGGGCCGAGAATGGCCGAAATCTGAGGCACTACGCCACTGGCGTCAATGTTGCGCTGGAAAATCTCGGCATAGCCTGCCAGCGAGTTGATGCCTTCGGGAATGCGTGCACCGCCCGAGTCGTTAAGGCCGATAACGGGAGCACCCTGTTTCATGGCAAGATCCATCACCTTGCACATCTTCCAAGCCATAGCCTCGCCCAGTGAACCGCCAATCACGGTAAAGTCTTGAGCAAAGACGTATACCAGTCGGCCGTCAACTGTTCCGTAGCCGGTCACCACACCGTCACCAAGATAAGATTTCTTTTCCTGGCCAAAGTTGGTGCAGCGGTGGCGCACAAACATGTCCAGTTCTTCAAAACTACCTGGATCGAGGAGCATATTAATTCTCTCGCGGGCTGTGTATTTGCCCTTCTCATGCTGTTTCTCGATGGCTTTCTCGCCACCGCCCACGCGTGCTTGGGCACGCATGTCGATGAGTTGTTGGATTTTTTCGAGCTGTTTACTCATTTCCTTATTCTTATTTGTTAGGATTTTCACAAAGTTCTACAAGCGCTCCGCAAGTGGTCTTGGGGTGGAGGAAGGCAATGTTCAGGCCCTCGGCGCCTTTGCGAGGCTCTTTGTCGACTACACGGCCACCTTTTTCCTGCACCTCGGCAAGGGCGTTGGCTACACCGTCTTCAACGGCAAATGCAATGTGCTGAATGCCGCCACGGCCGCCATTCTTCTCGATGAATTTAGCAATGGCACTGTCGGGGCTGGTTGCTTCAAGCAATTCAATCTTTGTCTGGCCTACCTGGAAGAACGCGGTCTTCACGTGCTGGTCTTCAACTTCTTCGATAGCAAAGCATTTGAAACCAAGTAAATTCTCGTAGAATGGGATAGCTTCTTCAAGAGAAGTGACTGCTATTCCAACATGTTCGATGTGTGAAATTTGCATAATGAGTTGTTTTAAAAAATTGTTATTGAATAAATTGATGTTTTTGCTGTAACTTGAGGGTGCTGCTTTTCACGGCTACCCTTATAAAATAATGTGCAAATTTACTAAAAATTTCTCGATATCGTAGTGACCTTGTACACAAATATGCGACTAAAGTTTCATAAAATATCATTAAGAAGTGCAAAAAATGGCCGATATGTTTCATCTCTGTCAAAATAAGCCTTCAACTCTACTGACATAGTGGCAGATTTGTGGCATGTTTCTTTCTCTTCAATGTGGTTTGGCACGGGCTTTGCTATAATAAGAGTGTCCGAAAGGGCGATATAACTTAGTAAAAACATTAAAACAACACAATATTATGGGAAAGATCATAGGAATCGATTTAGGAACAACCAACTCGTGTGTGGCTGTTCTCGAAGGAAAAAATCCGGTAGTTATACCGAACAGTGAAGGCCGCAATACCACTCCTTCGGTGGTGGCTTTTGTTGATGGTGGCGAGCGCAAGGTGGGTGACCCTGCAAAGCGTCAGGCTATTACTAACCCAACTCGCACCGTCTACTCCATCAAGCGCTTCATGGGCGAGAGTATCGACCATGTGACCAAGGAGATTGAACGCATGCCTTACAAGGTAGTGAACAACGGTAGCAATCAGCCTCGTGTAGAGATTGACGGCCGCCAGTACACTCCGCAGGAAATTTCGGCTATGGTGCTTCAGAAGATGAAGAAGACCGCCGAGGATTATCTGGGCCAGACAGTGACCGACGCTGTCATCACAGTGCCTGCTTACTTCAACGACTCGCAGCGTAAGGCTACCAAGGAGGCTGGCGAGATTGCCGGACTCAACGTGCAGCGCATTGTGAACGAGCCTACTGCTGCTGCTCTGGCTTACGGCCTCGACAAGAGTGCCGACGACAAGAACATTGCTG
>JAEEVB010000284.1 GCA_016287065.1 Muribaculaceae bacterium | reverse complement strand
GACTGAATCTTATGCCACAAGTTAAGCTCGGTGGTTTTTACCTCGCCTGTTTCAGGGTCGCTCTTGATTTTGTTGATGATTCTCTCAATCTTCTCCATTTCAAGGTCGATGATATCGTCCATCATGCGCTGTGCATAGCCCACGTGCTTGTGGAACTTGTCGAAATCGAAGTAGGCGTCTTTTGTGAACGGATTCACCACATAAGAATAGAGGTTGATAGCAATCAGGCGGCAGCTGTCGTAAGGACACAACGGAATCTCACCACAAGGATTGGTAGAGATGGTGCGGAAGCCGAGGTCGGCATAGCAGTCGGGCACAGCTTCGCGGGTGATGGTGTCCCAGAAGAGCACACCAGGCTCAGCACTCTTCCAAGCATTGTGAATGATCTTGGCCCAAAGCTTAGAAGCGTCGATCTTCTTGGTGTAGATGGGGTTGTCGCTGTCGACTGGATACTGCTGGGTATATTCGCCACCTTCAGAAGCGGCTTTCATGAACTCGTCGTCGATGCGCACCGACACGTTGGCGCCGGTCACCTTGCCCTCGGTCATCTTGGCATCGATGAACGACTCAGAGTCGGGGTGCTTGATGCTCACGGTGAGCATGAGGGCACCGCGACGGCCATCCTGTGCCACTTCGCGCGTTGAATTGGAGTAGCGCTCCATGAAGGGAACAAGTCCAGTTGAGGTGAGAGCCGAGTTCTTCACCGGCGAGCCTTTAGGCCTGATGTGAGAGAGGTCGTGCCCCACTCCACCACGGCGCTTCATGAGTTGCACTTGCTCCTCATCGATCTTGATGATGCCGCCATAAGAGTCGGGGTCACCGTCAAGGCCAATGACAAAACAGTTAGACAGAGAACCAATCTGGAAATTGTTGCCAATGCCTGCCATCGGGCTACCCTGAGGCACAATGTAGCGGAAGTGGCTGATGAGGTCGAAAATCTGATCCTCGGTCATGGGGTTCTCATACTTGTTTTCGATTCGCGCAATTTCGCGTGCGATGCGACGATGCATGTCATCGGGCGTGAGCTCATAAAGGTGACCGAACGAGTCTTTCAGGGCATATTTGCTTGCCCAGACCCTGGCTGCCAGCTCGTCACCTTCAAAGTACTTCACCGAAGCGTCGTAGGCTTCTTGATAGGTAAAAGTCTTTTGTTCAGTTTCGTTTTCAAACAAAGTCATTCCGTTATATATTGATTAATGGTTATGTGAATTGAAATTCTGTGCAAATTTACAAAATTGTTTTTGTAATAAAAAAGTTTTCATAGAAAAATATAAAGTTTTCCAGAAAAAAAATTATTTACTTATTAATCAGGCATTTAATTTTTATGATTAATCAAAAAGTTTTCCAAAACAATAATTTCATGCATGTCAAATGACCGAGAACTGTAGCGTTTTCGGGAATTTTGCAATTTGTAACGAGTCTAAACAAAATAATTTGTTCATATTATATAAAATGTGTAATTTTGCATTTTAAACAATCATCATCATGAAATACTTCACAAATCGCGCCACTGTGCGCAACTATTCAAATCGCCCTATAGCCCCCGAATTGCTCAATGAACTGCTCGAAGCCGCATCGCATGCACCCACAACAGGTGGCATGCAGTTATATAGTGTGGTGGTCACCACCGATGAGGAAATGAAGAAACGCCTCATGCCCTGCCACTTCAATCAGCCCATGGTGCAAAGTGCCCCTGTGGTGCTCACCTTTTGTGCCGACTTCAACCGCTTTGTGAAGTGGTGTGAGATGCGCGATGCTGAACCGGGCTTCGATAACTTGCAATCGCTGATGAGCGCCATTCTCGATGTCACCATCTTTGCCCAGCAGTTCAACACTATTGCTGAGATGCAGGGATTGGGTTGCTGCTACATTGGCACAACTACCTACAACGCTCAAGAGATTGCCCAGGTGCTTGAACTGCCTGCACGGGTAGTACCCATTGTTACGCTCACCGTGGGATATCCCGACGAGAATGTGCCCATTCAGCAAACCGAACGTTTGCCACTTGAGGGCATCATTCATCATGAGACCTACCGCGACTACGACGAAACGAGTATCAACGCCATCTATGCCGATAAGGAGGCATTGCCTGTGAATCAAGGTTTCGTGAAGGAGAACGACAAGCAGACCCTTGCCCAGGTGTTCACTGATGTGCGCTATCCTAAAGCAGTTAACGAGGAGTTCTCGCAGCGCCTCTTCGACTACATCAAGGCGGCCGGCTATCAATTATAAGACTTGCGGGGACAGGGATTTCTTTAGACATAATAAAAGAAGGACAGAAGATTGCAAAGACGTCGTTTTTCAATCTCGCAAAGCAGGCGGCACACAACCACGACACAATTCTCTCACAAAGGGGCTGGCACGCTAAGCCGCGCGGAGCGCGGTTCTTTTTCAATGCTGACGAGTGATTAATAATTTCAAAAAGCAGCACTTCGTGGTTCTCGAGCACTTCGTGGTTGTGAATTTGGGTGGCGGACAGGGCACGCGCTGAGAATCTGGGTCGGGCTGCGCCCGGGAAATCTTTCAGGTCCAAGAACAAATCTTTCATAATTATTTTCTGTCGCCCTTACGAGGCTTGCATTCGGGTGACTCGGAGCATTCGGAGGTCTCGGAGGTCTCGGATGGGATGGAGGGGAACGATGCAACTTTTGGGAACGTTGGGAAAAATGGGAAATCGTGAATTGAATGGATGACGTCACAAATGTGGCAGGATGG
>JAEEVB010000283.1 GCA_016287065.1 Muribaculaceae bacterium | reverse complement strand
ATCGTCGTAGTCGCCAATTTCCAGTTCGGTGCAGTCGGCAGTGAGGCCGCTTGTGAGCGATGACGACACGCGAGGACCCAGGTCACGGCCAATCACGGTGGCGCCCATGAGGCAAATCTGGGGCTGCTCCTCTTTGAAGAGGTTCACCATGATGTCGGTGTGGGGAGCCGAGGTGTAGGGGAAGAGACCCTCGCCATCGAAAACAAAGAGTTTGTCAACACCATAGGGCAGAATTTGCTCTTCAATGGCACCCTTGATGCCGGTGCCTGCCACAACTGCGTGGAGCTCTACGCCCAGCTGGTTGGCAAGTTTTCGTCCCTTGGTGAGTAATTCCTGAGATACTTCGGCAACAGTAGTGCCTTCGATTTCGCAATAGACAAATACGTTATTCATAACTTCAACCATTAACCGATTATCTTTTCATCTAACAATTCACGAATCACGCCCTCAACATCGGCATCGCTGCCTGTGAGGGTCTTGCTCTCCTTGGCCTGGAAAACGATGTTCTTCACCGTCTTTACCTTGGTGGGTGAGCCACTGAGACCACATTGTGCGGGATCGCCGTCGACATCGGTCACGCTCCACTCGTTGAGGGTGAGGTAGGGGCGCTCGTCATAGAGTCCCTTCCAGGGCTCGTCGCCGGTGCGTTCCATGTGGCAAGTGGCATATTTGTACTTCATCACCAGCTTGGCATTGCAGGGGCGGCAAGGTGCAGCGCTGCCGTTCACAGTAATGACCACGGGCAGGGGAGCTTCGACCACCTCGACACCGCCGTCGATGTGGCGGCGAATAGTGGCCACGCCGTTTTCTACTTTCAGGATCTCCTCGGCATAGGTCACCTGATTGAGGCCCAACTTCTGGGCAACTTGGGGACCCACCTGTGCGGTGTCGCCGTCGATGGCCTGGCGTCCGCCAATCACGATGTCGACTTTGCCAATCTTCTTGATGGCAGTGGCAAGGGCATAACTGGTGGCGAGGGTGTCGGCACCAGCAAAGAGTCGGTCGGTCAGCAACCAACCGGTGTCGGCTCCGCGGAACAGACCCTGACGGATGATTTCACCAGCCCTTGGGGGACCCATGGTGAGCATGCCCACTGTAGAGCCGGGATGCTGCTCCTTGAGCCTGAGCGCCTGCTCGAGGGCATTCAAGTCTTCGGGATTGAAGATGGCAGGCAGGGCGGCACGGTTAATGGTGCCGTCGGCCTTCATTGCATCTTTGCCGACATTGCGGGTATCGGGCACCTGCTTGGCCAGCACAATGATGTTTAAACTCATAGTCAAAAATATTTAAGTTTATATTATATATCTTGATAAAAACGTGCAAAATTACTAAAATGCGTGCACAAGTGCAAAAGTTAGCGCTCCATTAAAGTTTATTCACAAAAAATTAGCTGTCAGACTTCAGTTGTCAGTTGCCAGATGTCAGTTAAAGGGGGCGTTGATTGATGATTTTGAGGAGCTGGTCGCCGAGGTGGATGGTGTAGCCTTGCTGCTTGAAATAGACATTTCCTGATTTGTCGCAAATGAGGAAAACGGGCAGGCTGGCGGGCTGCAGATGCAGGGCGTTGATGGCTTGGGCGAGAGCGTCGGCGGTGTCGATGCCCCATGTAACGGTAGCGGGGAGGTTGGCGAACTCGGCACGGTTGAGACGGTTCATCTCGTCGGCACTGCGGGTGAGCAGGACGATGGGCAGGTGCTTCTCGTTGAATTGGGCCGTGCAGGCGGCGATGTCGCGCAGGGCGTGGTTGGTGGGCTCGTGGTTGGGCGCGATGAAGCCAATGACGCACAGGCCCTCGCCAGGCAACAGTGCGGTTTCGCTGCCGGTGTTCAGGTCAAGGTAACGGCTGGCGGTGTTGATGCTGCCCAAAACATGCACCAGTGTGGTTTCGTTGCGCAGATTGAGGTCGACTTCGGCATCGGCAATTTCGTCGGGATTGATGGTGAAGCAGGTGGTATGAGCCAGTACGCTGCCGTTGCTCAGGCGGTTGCCAGTGGTAAGCAGATAGGTGCCAGCCTCGAGTACCGTGCCCTTGTTGAAAGTGTTGCTCCAGGTGGCATCTTCGGGGTAGGTGAGCAGTTGCGGCGAACCGTTGACGATACGGCTCAGGGTGAAATGGGTGTAGTAGGCGAGGTCGGAGCGTTCCTGATTGGGTGTGAATTTGAGTCGGAGAATGCCGTATTTTGCCGGTTTGCTGAATAGCCCCTCTTCTAATTTCACCTCTCGCCATCCTCCGCCATGAAAGGGGGAGTAGAACTCGATCTTGCCGTTCACCTCATTGATGCGCGTGGGCATGCCCAGGCTGCGTGCGGCGCTCACAAAGAAGATGGCGCGGCCCAGGGCGTCAGTCTTGCGGGTGCGGTAGACGCTGATGGGCTGCTGACGGAGTCCCTGCGGGTTGTGCTGCTCATCAATGGTTATGTTTTCTTGGGTCCAGGGTATCAGATCGAAGAAATCTTTGATTTTATCGCGAAACTCGTTGCGGAAAAAGGCTTTATAGGGCGTGAGCCACTCGTTCTCGACTCGAGGGCACATGACATAGCGGCAATAGAGTTCTCTGGTGTCGGTGGTTTCTGTGATATTATCCATGAGCACATCGAGGGTGATGTCGCGCAGGTCCTTTTCGCTGATGACTTCGAGCAGCCGCTGTGCCATGACCTTGTTGGGGCTTTGAGCCAGGAATTGCTGAATGGTGCGGTAATTTCCGCGCCACGCCTCGACGGGCATTGTGGCCGCGTAGGCATGTCGGAT
>JAEEVB010000040.1 GCA_016287065.1 Muribaculaceae bacterium | reverse complement strand
CTGCCAAGGCCGACAGTATCAGAATCTACACCATTGGTGTGGGCACAAAAGGCACCGCGCCCATGCCCATAGGCTATGACTGGGCGGGCAACCTGCAATACCAGAATTTGCCTGTCACCATCGACGAGCCCACCCTGAGGCAAATAGCCAGCATGACTGGTGGCAAATACTTCCGTGCCACTGGTAACGGTGTGCTCGAGAAGGTGTTCAATGAAATCGATTCGCTCGAGAAGACCAAGCTGGATGTGAAAAAGTATTCCAACACCCAAGACAATTATATGCCTTGGGCATGGCTGCTACTCTTGCTGGTGCTGCTCGACATCATTTTGTGTTACACCCTATTGCGGCGTTTCCCATAGTCATCATTTCAACTGAAACACAACGATTATGAATTTTGCATATCCACAATATCTCATGTTGCTGCTCTTGCTGCCCGTCATCGTATTGCTGTTCTGGCTTGCCCGGAAGGCCAAGGCTCGCAAGGTGGCAAAATTCGGACAGGAAACACGCGTGACCCAACTCATGCCCGAAGTGTCGCGCTACAAGCCCTGGCTGCTGCTCGCACTCCAGTTGTTGCTGGTGACATTGATTGTCGTCATCATTGCCCGTCCACGAGGTGCTGCCACCACGCAGAGCGGCACAGTGCACGGCATCGAGGTGATGGTGGCACTCGATATATCCAACTCCATGAATGCTGCCGTGAGCGCCGATGAAGAAGGAGTTTCGCGCCTGCAGCGCGCCAAACTGGTAATGCAACGCCTCATCGACAAGCTAGAAGGCAACAAGGTGGGCCTAGTGGTGTTTGCCGGCAATGCCTATATGCAGATGCCACTCACAGGCGATGCCCAGTCGGCCAAGATGTTTCTTGAACAAATCAACACAAATTTAGCTCCCACACAAGGTACGGCAATAGGCTCAGCCATTAATATGTGTGCCCATGCTTTCTCAGAGAATCCCAAGATTCGCAAGTCGATTATCGTTATCACCGATGGCGAGAACTTTGAAGACGATGCACAGGGTGCCGCAAGTGATGCCAAACGCGCCGGCATTCAGGTGAATGTGGTGGGCATTGGCAGCAACGAGCCTGTCACCATTCCCACGGGTAACCGCGGTGAAGTGATGCTCGATGACGAGGGCAATGTAGCCTACACCAAACTCAATGAGGATATGGCACAAAGCATTGCCGATGCAGGAGGTGGCGTGTATGTCGATGGACTTGCTACCGACGCTGTGGCCGACCTGCACGACACGCTCAACAAACTATCGAAGTCCAACCTCGGCACCTACACTTTCTCGCAGCACAGCGAACTCTTCCCTGTGTTTGCATGGATTGCCCTGTTGCTGCTCATAGCCATCATGTTGCTCACTCCCAGAAAGACTCCATGGCTCAGTAAAATCAATTTTTTCACTAACGAAAATGCAAGCAAGGAATAACATACTCATCCATGTCGCCACTGCACTATTGTGCGTGATGATACCGCTTACCACTCTGGCTCAGACCAAGGGGCAGCAACCTGCCACCGTGAAGAAGGAGCGCAATGCCATCAGTGCCGGCAACAAACTGTATAAGGACAAGCGGTATGCCGAAGCCGAGGTACAATACCGTAAGGCTCTTGAGGCCAACCCTAATAGTGAGATTGCCCAGTTCAACCTCGCCAGTTCGCTCATCAAGCAAGACAAGCCCCAGCCTCAAATGCAACAAGGCGGGGGTGAGCAGCAGTTGAGCCAACCCATGCAAGAGGCTTCAGGACTCTTGCAGAAGATAGCCGAAACCAGCCGCAACAAACAACTTGCCGGCAAAGCCAGCTATGACTTGGGAAACATTGCCTACCACCAGCAGAACTTTGCCGAGGCTATCTCGCACTACAAGCAGGCCTTGCGCAAGAACCCCGACAACAACGACGCCCGCTATAACCTGCGTCTTGCCCAACTCAAAAAACAGCAGCAAGACAAAAATAAGGACAACAAAGATCAAAACAAGGATAATAAAGACAACAAGGACCAGAACAAGGATAAAAAAGACCAGAATAAAGATCAAAACAAAGACAAGCAAGACCAAAACAAGGACAAGCAGAATCAGGACAAAAAGGATCAGGACAAGCAAGACCAGCAGAAACAGCAGCAACAGCCCAAAAACGGCATCAGCAAGCAGAATATGGACCGCATTCTGCAAACCATGCAAGACAAGGAACGTGAGACTCAACAAAAGATGAACCAGCAAAAGGCTCAGATGCAACGTAGCGAACGGGCCCGCACTCGCAACAAATGGTAAGACTCATGAACAAGTTTGCTTCACACATATCGCTTTTGCTTTCAGTTCTGTTGTTCCTGCCAACGGCAGCCTTTGCCCAGTCGCTCAAGATGGCTGGCTGGGGCGAGACGCACGACAATAAGTTCCAGATAGTGTATCTGCTCGATGGTGTGCAGGAGGGCGGCACCTTTTCTGAACCCAGTATTGAAGGTGCTACTTTCATCCACAAGTCAAGTCCTGTGAAGATTGGCGAATCTACACAAGTTGTCATCTCCAACGGCCGTCAGGTCGAGAACTCGTCGACAAAGACATTCAAATACACCGTTACTTATCGACTGAACAAGACCGGCAATCTGCAGGTGGGACCGGCCTCGGTAACGGTAGGCGGCAAAAAGATTACAGCCAGCGGGTTCCGCATCAATGTGAGCAAGTCGGCCCAGCAACAGGCTCCTTCACCGTCGCGCACACTGCCCGGCTTAGGCGGCGCTGTTGACATGAACGATCCTTTCACACAGACCGCCGACAAACCCATCAGCAGTAATGACCTGTATGTGCGCATCGAGATGTCGAAGCCCCAAGTCTATGAACAGGAGGCTGTGGTTTGCACCATCAAGCTCTACACCAAGTTTCCCATTCGCCCAGGCGTGATACCGCTCGAGCAGCCCTCTTTCGACGGTTTCCTGATCGAGGAACTCAACACCCCGGGACAAGTGAATGTGGAGCGAGTGAACGGCCAGAACTACTATACCATTGTGTTCAAGAAGTGCATCCTCTACCCGCAGAAATCGGGCCGACTCACCATTAAATCGGGCGTATTCGACATCACCCCTGTTCAACGCGACATCTATGTGGGCATTAACAGTGCCATTGCCGTGCCTCACGACACGAAACTCACCGTTAAATCGAATTCGGCCACCGTCAACATTCTCCCCTTGCCCGAACCCCGACCAGCAGGTTTCACTGGGGCTGTGGGTGACTTCAAGGTAAGCACTTCGATCAATCCGCATCAACTCAAGACCTACTCGCCTGCCACTTACAACTATGTAGTGCAAGGCAAAGGCAACATCAAATATGTGAAAGCCCCCGAGGTAAACTTCCCAAAGGAATTTGACACCTACGACCCACAGAGTAACATCAACACCAAGAGCGACGGCACCGACGTATTCGGCAACGTCACCTTCGCCTACTCGGTCATCCCGCAATTTGTGGGCAACTTTGAATTACCTGCATCGCAGTTTATCTACTTCAACCCGACAACGGCAAAATATGAAACCATCGACATTCCCGCCATGCCTCTGCATGTGGAAAAGGGCAAAGGACAGCCGTCGAGCCACTACAAAAACAGGCAAAAGGCCATGACCGATGTGCATCCCATCATGCATGGAGACCTCGATCTGAAAAAGAATCAAAGTTACCTTATCGATTCATTGCCTTACTGGCTTGCTTATGCCCTACCCCTGCTGGCCCTTGTAGCCATTATCATCTACAACCGCAAGCGGCTCAAGGAGATGGCCGACATGAAGCGCATGCGCACCAAGCGGGCTGGCAAGGTGGCGCAAAAGCGCCTGAAGCGCGCCAAGGCCTTTGCCACCGTTGGCAAGCGCAATGAGTTCTATGGCGAGGTGCTCACTGCCATGTGGGGTTATATGAGCGACAAGCTGGGCATTCCCGTGTCGGACTTGAGCAAGGACAACATTGCTTCCGAACTCGAGCGCTATGGTGTGGGTGAATCGCTCCGTAACGAGACGCTCGACCTACTTGAGCAGTGCGAATTTGCCCAATATGCGCCCGAACTTGCTGGCGACGATATGATGCCCCTCTACGACAAGGCCGCACAAGTGATGGAAAAACTCGAAAGTGTTAAACCTCAAGATAAAGCACAAATAATGAGATCGTTAGTGATAGTCATCATGGCCCTGTTAGGCAGCAGTGTGGGTGTTCCATTGCAGGCAGCGACCGCAACGGCCGTTCAGGCCGACTCGGCCTATGCGCAGGAACGCTATCACGATGCACTCGGCAACTATCAGCTCATGATGCAGGAACAAGGCGTTTCAAGCAAGCTCTTCTACAACATGGGCAATACATACTATAAAATTAATGATTACGCCCATGCCATCATCTGCTACGAGAAGGCACTTATGCTCGATCCCACCTGCACACAAGCCCGAGAGAATCTCGAGTTTGTGAACCAGAAACTGAAACTGCCCGTGGCCATGGGGTCTCGCTCATTTGTCACTCAGGTGGCGCAGTCTGTCGCCTTCCTGTTCACCAGCAATGGTTGGGCAATAGTGGCGCTCATCACCTTCATTCTTTGCCTCATTGCAGTGGCCATCTATGTGTTCAGGCGTGAGGTGCTTTGGCGCAAATTGGGCTTTTTCTCGGCACTTGCGCTGCTAGTGCTCACCGCGCTTGCCATCACCTGTTCGCTCTATTTGCGCAATCGTGCCACCAACAGCAATGCTGCTATCGTCGTGTCGCAGAGTGCCACGCTGAGCACAGCCCCACGCACACCCTCGGCCAGCGAGGTTGCCTTCAAGTTACCACTGGGCAGCAAGGTAGAGGTCAACGATTCAGTAGCCACCAAATCAGAGGGTGATTCGCACAAATGGTATCAAGTGCAAGCTGCCAATGGTCGCATAGCTTGGATTGATGACGATGATGTGGAACTGCTCAAAATATAGAATCCGATTCTAACCCCATAACCACTACGCTATGATTCAATTTCTTCAAGACTTAGACACCCAGATATTACTCTTCATCAACGGGCTTCATCTGCCCTACTTCGACCGCTTCATGTGGCTCGCAACCACAACTGTGTGCTGGTCGCTCATGTTCATAGTGCTACTCTATGTGTTGGGCCGTCGGGGATGGAAGCAGTTGCTCGCTGTGGTGGTGGCAATCGCCCTTGTGATATTGATAGCCGATATGGTGTCGGCTGCCATAATCAAACCCCTCGTAGCCAGGTTGCGTCCCACACACGATGCCGACCTGAGTTACCTTGTGCATATTGTGAACGGATACCGTGGCGGCCGGTTCAGTTTTGTGTCGAGCCATGCCGCCAACACCTTTGCCGGAGCCTTGCTCATCACGCTCATTTTCAGGAATCGGCGGGTAGGCATCTCCATTTTCTTGTGGGCACTTATCGAATGCTATAGCCGCATGTATCTGGGTGTGCACTATCTGGGCGACCTCGTGTGCGGAGCCTTGCTAGGTTGCGCGTCGGCATGGCTAGTGTATGCGCTACTGCATCGCTACTGGCCTTTGTTCCACAGCACTTGCAAGGAGTTACGCTCCTCCGATCCCGATTCACGGCTGGTGAGTGGGGGCATGTGGGCCAACCTCATTGTACTTGCTATCATTGCGATTTTTTGATCACCAAATCATCTTTTTTCAAAAAAAGTGCTCGAAAATTTTTTTTATCGCAACTTTGTTAATAATTTAGCATATTATTTGAATACTAACCTTTAAAAGACATACAACATGCCCAAAATCATTACTTTTAATGAACTAAGGCGAATTAAGGACAGCCTGCCAGATGGTTCAATACACGACATTGCCGACAAATTGAATTTAAGTGTACAGACGGTAAGGAACTACTTTGGCGGTGCAAACTACGATTTCGGGACTAATATGGGCGTCCACATCGAGCCAGGACCCGACGGCGGCATAGTGGTGCTTGATGACCCCGAAATACTGGATATGGCCCTCGAGATTCTCGAGGAAAACAAATGACAATAGGGGTTGCAACCCCACGCACACATTCTGCCATTTCCTTGTGCGCCTATATGGTGTATTTCATTTAAAACTACTACTTTTTTATAAGCAATGGACAAAACTAATGACCCCAATCGACTCATAACACTTGCCATTCACAGTTATGACTTCGCAGTTTCTCTGAAGAACGAACTCGAGAAGGCAGGGATTGAGGTCGTTCTGCACAATGTGAACCTCGAGATGCCTGTGGTTTCGACAGGAGTGCGTGTGCGCATTCACGAGAAAGACCTTCCCGCGGCGCTGAAGGTTGTGGAAGGGCCCACCGCAAAAGCCTCAAAACGCCATGCAATCAAGAGCCGTGTGGTGATTCCTGTCGACTTCTCGCCCTACAGCATGAAGGCGTGCAAGGTAGGGTTTGCCCATGCGTTCAGGTCGGGCACATCGGCAATATTGCTCCATGCTTACATGAGCGAACGCTATCGTTTCATGATGCCCTTTGGTAGCGACCGCTACGACAACGGCGAGCGCGCCGACGAGGAGTCGGTCAAAACCAAAGCCATAGAGCAGATGAAGCAATTCCGCTCCAAGGTAGAAGAAGAAATATCGAAAGGCAATCTCGACAATGTCATGTTCCAGACCAAAGTAGTAGAAGGCCTTCCCGAAGAGAAGATTCTGGAATGTGCTGCCGCCAACGACGCCAAACTCATTGTGATGGGCACACACGGTAACAACCGACGCGCCATAGCATCGTTGGGCAGTGTAACCGCCGAGGTACTCGATGCCGGCAAATTCCCCATCTTCACCATTCCCAAGAACCTCTCGATCGATGACTTGGCTTCTATTCACCATGTGCTGTTCTTCAGCAGTCTCAATCAGCGCGACATTCTCGCCTTCGAGACATTCTACCGGCTCATGCAGGTTAAAGGAATGAAAGTAACCATTCTGCCTGTTGTTGACCGCAAGAACAAGGCCCTTGCCAAGCGGGCATCAAGGCAGTTCCTGCAGTATTGCGACGAACACTATCCCGAGAACGAGTTCACCATCGAGAACATATCCATCGAAAGCGATAATCTCACAGAATTTGAAAAGTTCATGGCCGATAACAAGGTGGACCTTATCGCCATCCCCAACAAGAAGCAGAGCATCTTTTCCCGCCTCTTCAATCCCAGCATTGCACACCGTGTGCTGTTGCAAAGCGAGGTGCCTATGCTTGTTGTGCCCATCTGACGCATTTCTTAAAACATCGGTGTCATGACCGACCGAATGACCCCCGAACAGCGGCATCGCTGCATGAGTAGCATCAAGGGCAAGAACACGAAGCCCGAGATGCTTGTCAGGCGTTGGCTCTGGCATCAGGGTTTTCGCTACAGGCTGCATGTGCGCCGCCTGCCGGGCACACCCGATATTGTGCTGCGTCGTTATCACACCGTTATTAATGTGAATGGCTGTTTCTGGCATGGTCACGAGAATTGCCGGTTGGCCACACATCCTAAGACGCATAGCCAATTCTGGCAGGAAAAAGTGAAGCGAAACCGACAGCGTGACGAACAAAACAGGCTGAAACTAAGCAGTATGGGTTGGTATGTAATCACTATTTGGGAATGTGACCTCGCCAAGGCCAAGCGGTTGGAAACCTTGCAGCAACTGTCGCTCACATTGAGCCGCATCTTGCTCAAACTCAATGCCCCCTTATCTCCAAAGCAAGAACAGCCCACACGCAACTATCAGTGGCCCGAAAGCGATATATCCCTTGCTGCCGAACCAACTGAAGATTAAGGTATTCTTACTAATTGCGATATAGATTAGCGCCTCTTGTTGAGTTCCATCGACTTGAGTTGCGCCTGCTTGATGCTCTCGGGATCTTTGGGGTCGAAACCATACTTCGAAGCAAGCGGAATGATGACCTCAGTACCTGGAGCAATGTTGTTCACATCCTTGATGCGATCCTTATTCTCCTCATAGATATAGACATAGAAGAACTCGTTGCCATAGTGCTTGCGTGCAATCACAGTGAGCGGTCGCTTGGCAGTAACGGTGTCGCGAATCACAGGTATCTCCTTCTTGGGCTCGACGGGCTGCGGCTTGTCGGTCTTAAAAACGGATGAAGAAGTTGATTTCTGTTCATTTACAGTGTCGACTACCATTGGCTCTTTTTCGGTTGTACCACCTGTTATCACCCCTTTGGGACCAAACAATATCCATAACAAGGTGGTGAGTAACAATGCACCCAATGCTCCCACCACGATGCCCTTGAGCAGACTGCTCTTGGCCACTTTGCGTTTTTCGGCCTCATGATCCACGGCAGGAGTCTCCTCTGTGGGTTCTATGGGTTCTGTGAATTCCGGAGGTTCAGAGAGTGCCGGTTCCACAGGCTCGGCCTCGGAGATAGGCTCAGATGTAGGCTCAAGTGCTGGCACGGGAGCTGACACCACCGCCGGAGCAGGAATTGAAGGAGCATGCACCTCATCAAGTGCAGGCGCTTCTGGCACTGAGGTTTCCTCGTGTGCAGGAGGAGTCTCAAGAGGCTCAGATGTAAGAGCAGGGATTTCCTCAAGAGCAGGCACGTCCTCGTCAGAGGGCTCAATTTCGATGAGTTGTTGCAACTGTTCGGGTGTAATATCGTCATTCAACTCCAACGGGGTAAACTGGGCAAACGGCTGATTGATAGCCTCGGCTACCGCTTGGGCGGGTATAAAATCAATATGTGCCTCATCCACAGCACCACCCTCCTTCAACGTAAAGCTGCCTAGGCTCTTAATCTCGACATTTCTCCCCTCAATGAGTTCCTGCGCCACCGTAGCAAACAGTTCTTTCAGAAACAGTTCGCCCATACGGTTGGTCGTCTGTGCCTTAGTAGCCACCTGTTCGGCAAGTTCTATGATTGTCAACTTCTTGTTCATGTCCTTGTGCATTTAAGAGGGATTCAATTCGTTTTTCAAGCGATTCTTCAGCACATGGCTCATGGTGAAGTTCAGTTGCACCTTGGGGGGCATAAGCGTGCGACGGCCTGTCGAACTGTCGGTCACCACACATTCGTTCACTTTTTCGCCCGTAAAAGTGCCGAAACCCGGCACGGCAATGCTGTCGAGTTCACCGCAACGCTCGGCCATCACTGCAGCAAGAGCATCGAGCAGGCGGTTCACGTCGGTACGGTTACGTCCCAACTGCTGGGTGAGATGTGAGAGGAGTTGTTTGTTATCCATCGTTATGTCGAAATTCTTATAATTATTGTCACACTACTTGGTGAAGGCATTCCAGCCCTGAGCCTTAAGCGGCAACTCGTTGTCGTCACGCGTGACGAGACAAGCACCCAGTTCGGGTTTGGTGATGCGGCCAATCAGGCGGGCGGTCTTCATCTGTTGCACCTTTTCGTGATCGATGAGCGGCACGGTGAAGAGCAATTCATAGTCCTCGCCACCATTCATGGCAGCCGTCACCAGGTTCATGTTCAGTTCCTCGGCCATGATTGCCGTCTGGTAATCGATGGGGATGCGGTCCTCGTAGATGCGACACCCCACATTGCTTGCCTTGCAGATGTGCAGCAGTTCGCTCGACAAGCCGTCGCTCACATCCATCATGGCAGTGGGTTGAATGCCCAACTGACGCAATTCGGCAATCACATCACGGCGTGCCTCGGGTTTGAGCTGGCGTTCGAGCAGATATTCCTTGCCGGCAAAGTCGGGCTGAAAATCAGGGTCATCTTTTCCCACCATTCTCTCACGCTCGAGCAGTTGCAGGCCCATATAGGCAGCTCCCAGATCACCACTCACGCACACCAGATTGGTGTCGGCAGCACCGCTGCGATACACAATTTTGCCTTCCTCACCCTCACCTATGCAGGTAATGGAAATGAGCAGTCCGGTGACCGATGCGCTCGTGTCGCCTCCCACCAGATCCACACCATATTGCTCGCATGCCAAACGGATGCCAGCATAGAGCTCGTCGATGTGCTCAATGGTGAACCGCTTAGAGATGCCCAGCGACACGGTTATCTGCCGTGGCGTGCCGTTCATCGCATAAATGTCGCTGAAGTTCACTACTGCCGCCTTGTAGCCCAAGTGCTTGAGTGGCACATAGGTGAGGTCGAAGTGGATACCCTCGAGCAGCAGGTCGGTCGTCACGAGAGTCTTCTTGTCGCCATAGTCGAGCACGGCGCAATCGTCGCCCACACCCACTTGGGTCGAAGCGTTCTTGATGGGAAAATCTTTGGTAAGCCGGTCGATGAGACCAAACTCACCGAGTGTGGAGATTTCAGTTTCGTTGATAGGCATTATGCTGATGTTAGAGTTCCTCGAATTGGTTGATGATTTCTTGCATCACATGACTCATGATGGGCTCGGCCAGTGCGGCTGCCTTTTGCACTTCCTCGTGCGACACATCCACAAATATGCCCTCGCCACCCAGATCGGTAATCACGCTCATGCCAAACACCTCCATGCCGCCATGGCGTGCCACAATTACCTCGGGCACTGTGCTCATGCCTACGGCATCACCGCCTATGCGGTAGAAGAAGCGATACTCGCTCGGCGTCTCGAAAGTGGGACCTTGCGTGCCCACATACACGCCCTCCATGAGCCTGATGTTCTCGTTCCGTGCTATTTCGCGCGCCTTCTCGATGAGTCGGCGGCTATATGCCTCGTTCATGGCGGGGAAACGTGGGCCAAGTTCCGGGTAATTCACGCCGCGCAGTGGGTGGTCGGGGAAGAGGTTGATGTGGTCGGTGATAATCATCAGGTCGCCCACCTTGAACTCAGGATTCATACCTCCAGCTGCATTCGACACGAAGAGCGTTTTTACACCTAGAGCCTTCATTACACGCACCGGGAAGGTGGCCTGCTTCATGCTGTAGCCTTCATAGTAGTGGAAACGGCCTTGCATGGCCATGATGTATTTGCTGCCCAAATTACCGAAAATCAGACGGCCCGAATGGCCCTCAACCGTCGATACAGGAAAGTTAGGTATCTCTTTGTAGGGTATCGATTCCTTGATGTCGATATGAGTCACCAATTCACCCAGTCCAGTACCCAGAATAATGGCGGTCTTTGGCATCTCGCCACCCACACGGTTCTTAATCCACAGGGCTGTTTCTTGAATCATTTCAAGCCAATTTACGTCTTTTTTCATAGCGAGTATGTGTTTTTTGATTAGTTAACTTGATAAGCGAGAAGGCTGCCACCGTCACGCATTGATGCGCTTCACCAGCGTGGGAATGAAGTCGTGATCGTCGTTGTTGTTCAGGAATCCCACCTTGATGGGTATATAATAAATATATTCACGCATCTCAAGCGGGAAGTAGGGATTGTTCAGGATGCGAACCGCATCTTTCTCGGTGGTGATGATGAATTTCCTGCGACCTTCGAGTTCGTCGAACACCTTGAAGATATAGCGGAAGTCGTCGCGTGTATAATCGTGATGGTCGTCGTAGTGAATCACCTTCACCTTGCACTGGAATTGACGCAGATACACCACAAACGGACGCTGGTTGGCGATACCCGTCAAGCCCAGTATCAGGTCGTCGGGCTGCAGCCATGTGAGGCTCGTAAGCAGCTGGTTCTTGATGGGGAACACTGGCACTGGATTGGCATAGCGCACATTGGAGTAGAACAAATCTTGAGCCGGGAAAAGTTCGAGTTTGTCCTTCACCAGTTTCACCTCAATGGGTTTGATGTCGCTCGGGCACTTTGTCACCACCACAATGTCGGCTTTGAGAATGTGGTCGTAGGGTTCGCGCAACGTGCCCAAAGGCATGAGTTTGTCATTATAAGGCGGACGGTTATAGTCGACCAGCACGATATTCACCTTGGGTTTCACCCAGCGATGCTGGAAAGCGTCGTCGAGCACAAACAGGTTGATGTCGGGATTCACCTTAAGCATCTCCTTGATGCCCTTGCGGCGGCTCTCGCACACAGCCAGCGTGATTAACCCATTAAACTTACGGTAAATCTGATAAGGCTCATCACCTAAATCCTTAGAGGTAAGCGTATCGCGGGCCATGATGAAGCCCTTGGTCTTGCGTTTATAGCCACGACTGAGCACACCTATGTTATACTGCCGGCACAAGGCCTCCACAATGTACTCCACATGTGGCGTTTTGCCAGTACCACCAACGGTGATATTGCCTACACTCACCACAGGAACATCAAAACTCTCTTGCTTCAGGATGCCCAGATTGAAAGCTGTGTTACGCAGCCACACACCGGCACCGTAGAACCATGAGAAGGGAGTCAATATCCCGTTCATAATGCTCTTGCGCTGCTGGCGGTTCAATATTTTCGAGAAGTCAATCTTTTTCTGGCTCATGTCGCAGTGTGTAGTTTGATGGCTTGATTCTCAGTTTATTTAATTATCTCTTATTTGATTTCGCTATATTGCATCAGACACAGCACATGCCTACGGTTCAGGATGGCTTGCAGTTGCTCATAGAACTCGTAGAATATGCCCATCTCTTTCTGTAACTTCTGCTGTGCCTTCTGGGAGGCAAACGAAGTGAGCATTGTGCGCCAGGTCATCTCAATGGCAGGAGCCGTAATCACTCCATAGCTGTCGTTAGCTAAACCAGCCTTCTGTGCCACCCAGGCAATGGCATCGTCGAGCGAGCCATAGGCATCGATGAGTTTGCGCTCCATGGCACTCTTGGCATCCCACACGCGGCCTTCAGCTATCTTCTTGATACTATCTTGAGGCATGTTGCGGCCATCGGCACAGCGCTTGGTAAACAAATCATAGGTCTGGTTCACATAGTTCTGCATAGCAGCCTGCTGCATGGGAGTGAACTTCTTGGATAAGATACCTGAAGTAGCACCCATTTCGGCATTGGCGTTGGTTTTAACCACACTCACGTTCACACCAATCTTATTCTGGACCAGTTCCTCCATACAAGGAATCATGCCAAAGACTCCAATACTGCCCGTGATTGTCACGCTGTCGGCAAAGATGCGGTCAGCACCACACGAAATGTAGTAGCCACCCGAGGCAGCATAGTCGCCCATCGACACAGCCAAGGGGCGGCCCGTCTTCTTGAAGCGCTCCAGCACTTCCCATATCTGCTCTGACCCGAAGGCACTGCCGCCAGGAGAATTCACTCTCAGCACCATTCCCTTCACGTCATCGTCCTTCATGAGTTTCTCAACGGTTTCAATGATTTCATCGGACTGGATGCCACCACTGCCACCATCAATCTCGCCCACAGCATACACCACAGCAATATTGCCATCCTTGCCTTTGCGATACTCGTAGTTAGAGGCCAAGGCGCTGATGCTCGCTAGTCTGAGGTCATCGTCCTCATCAAGTTCACATAACCGTTTCAACTGACTGTCGAGCTCATGTCGATAGCAAGTGCGGTCAACCAGACGACTGGCTTTGAGTTTAGATGTGGGCATAGTGAGGGTGATGCTGTCGGCAAGTGCATTGAGCGATTCGATCGAGATACCGCGACTTTTTGCCATCTCGCTAACCATCGTGTTCCAGATGTTACCCAAGTACAATTCCTGTTGCTCGCGGTTGGCGGGACTGATGCTGTCGATCATATAAGGCTCAACAGCGCTCTTGTAAGTACCAACACGCACCACCTGCATCTCAACACCCACCTTGTCGAGCACTTTCTTGAAATAAGGGGTGACTGATGCCAAGCCATGCACGTCGACGAGTCCTATAGGATTGACCAGTATACTGTCGGCAGCCGTTGCCACATAGTAGTCGGCCTGCTCATAACCTTCATTAGAATAGGCGTACACAAACTTGCCACTCTTCTTGAAGTCTATCACGCCATCACGCACCTGTCGCAAAGTGGCGGGAGCAGCACTCAAGCCCTTGCATTCAATGAGCACACCCTTGATACGATCGTCTTCCTTTGCCACTTCAAGAGCCCGCAGGGTTTCTTCAAGGCTCATGTATG
>JAEEVB010000039.1 GCA_016287065.1 Muribaculaceae bacterium | reverse complement strand
CCTACCCCAGCTCCAAGGCATTCGACAAGAAGACGGGGCACTTCTACTTGAGCGTGGTGCTCAACGACATGAAGAGCTACCTCTATGAAATCGACCCCACTGTGGGCTCGGTGAGCGCTACGCAAATCATGCAGTTGCCCGACAATGCCTATCTGGTGAACCTCTTTATACCTGATGCTCAAGCCGATGATGAGGCGCCTGCTGCTGTGACCAACCTGCAGCTGAACTTCGAGGGCGCGTCGACCACAGGCACTGTGAGCTTCACGGCTCCCACTACCACCTACACAGGCGAACCCCTCACTGGCACCCTCGACTACACCGTGACCGCCAACGGCAACGTGGTGGCACAAGGCACCGTTGAGGCCGGAGCCGAGGCCCAGGCCCAGGTTACCGTGCCCGCCGGCGACACCGAGTTCGTGGTCATCGTTTCCAACGAGGCCGGCGAAAGCCCCGAGGCCAAAGCCAGCCTCTATGTGGGCCCCGAGACTCCGGTGGCTCCCGCCGATGTGGCATTTGACTACAACTACGGCAGCAAGACGGCTACTGTGACTTGGACTGCTCCCACAACTGGTGTGCACGAGCAGGAAATCGACCCCGAACAGCTCACCTACAACATCTACCTCATGCCCGGCCACACCCTGGCAGCCGAGGGCATCACCGAGACCACATTCGAGCAACCGCTCGACCCGCAAGAACTTGCTCCCTACAGCTATCAGGTGGTGGCCATCAACCAGGGCATGGCCAGCGAACCGGGCGTTTCTAACAACGCCGTCATTGGTCCCGCGCTCGAAGTCCCCTATGTTCAGGGATTCAACACGGCCGAGAGCTTCGACCTGCTCACCGTGCTCGACAACAACCACGACGGCAACTCGTGGAAGTGGGAGAAATCGTTCGGCGGCGACACCCGCGCCTACTACTACCCCAGCGCCACTGCCGATGCCGACGACTGGCTCATCTCGCCGCCCATACACCTGAAGAAGGGCGCCATCTACAGCATCGAGTTCAATGCCAACACCGCTGTGGCCAACAATGTAGATTATATGGACGTGGCCTATGGGCAAGGACTGAATGTGAATGACTACGCCAAGATTTTCGACCACATCGTGCTCAACACACCCGTGAGCGAAACCTACACCAACAATGAAATCGAGTGCGACGAGGAGGGTGTTTACTACTTCGGCTTCCACTGCACCACACCCGCAAGTTATGGATGGCTGCTGCTGCACGACTTCAGCATCACGCTCGTCAAGGACGCTCCCGCCATCAGAGGCGACGTGAACGGCGATGGCAAGGTGAACGTTACCGACGTCACCACACTCGTCAACATGATTCTCGGCGTGGTCCCCAAAGACCTGACTCGTGCCGATTTGAACGGCGACGGTAAGGTCAACGTCACCGACGTCACTGCACTCGTCAACATCATTCTCGGCGTTATTCAATAACACTGGAAAATTGAATTTAACTCTCATCAACACGTTGCCGGTGCCTCAAGGGTATCGGCAATGTTTTTTCATAACTAAGAGAGAGGCCTGCTTGCTGGGGGTTGTGAATGTGGGAGGAAATCGCTATCTTTGCGATTCGTTATACGATATGTGACCATGTTCAAAGGATTTTTCTCGATATTACGGCGATTTGTGCCGCCCTACAAGAAGCACCTGGTGCTGAACGTGCTGTTCAACATTCTGGCGGCTTTTCTCACGCTGTTCTCGTTTGCACTCATCATCCCCATCCTGGAGATGCTCTTCGGCATCAACCAGGCGCACTACGAGTTCATGCCCCTAGGGGCCGGTTCCATCAAGGATGTGGTGGTCAACGACTTCTACTACACCGTGCAATGCATCATTGAGCGTTATGGCAACTCTACGGCGCTCGCTGTGATAGCCGGTGCACTGGTGGTGATGACCGCCCTGAAGACGGGCAGCGCCTATCTGGCCGCCTACAATATGATTGCCATTCGCACCGGCGTGGTGCGCGACATACGCAACCAGATTTACAATCGGATTGTGGGGCTGCCCATCGGCTTTTTCAGCAACGAGCGCAAGGGCGATGTGATGGCGCGCATGAGCGGCGATGTGACCGAGGTGGAGAACAGCATCATGTCGTCGCTCGACATGATGTTTAAGAATCCCATCATGATTATCGTGTGTCTCACAATGATGGTGATTGTGAGCTGGCAGCTCACCCTGTTTGTGCTTGTGCTGCTGCCCATTGCCGGACTCATCATGGGCACCGTGGGCAAGCGCCTGAAACGCGTGTCGCTCGATGTGCAGAACCAGTGGGGAACCCTGCTGAGCAACATCGAGGAGACCATAGGCGGACTGCGCATCATCAAGGCCTTCAATGCCGAGGACAAGGTGAAGCGCCGCTTCTCGCAAGAGAACGAGAAATACCGCAACATCACGCGCCGCATGCAGCGCCGCTACGAGTTGGCGCACCCCATGAGCGAGTTTCTTGGCACTGCCACCATCGCCATTGTGCTGTGGTTTGGCGGCACGCTCATCCTGAGCGGCAAGGCGTCGATTACTGCGCCCTCCTTTATATATTATATGGTGATTTTCTACAACATCATCAATCCTGCCAAGGAGTTCTCGAGGGCGAGCTACTCGGTGCAGAAAGGTCTGGCCTCGATGCAGCGCATCGACAAGATTCTCATGGCTGAGAATCACCTCAAAGACCCCGAGAATCCCACACCGCTCACGGGCATCAAGCAAGGCATCACTTACCAGAATGTGCGCTTTGGCTATGGCGAGAAGATGGTGATCAACGATGTGACACTCACCATTCCGCAAGGCAAGACGGTGGCGCTGGTGGGGCAGAGCGGTTCGGGCAAGACCACGCTGGCCGACCTGCTGCCACGCTTCTATGATGTTGACGAGGGCAGCATCAGCATCGACGGCATCGACATCCGTCAGGTGACCAAGCACGACCTGCGCGCCCTCATGGGCAATGTGAACCAGGAGGCTATTCTGTTCAACGACAGTTTCTATAACAATATCACCTTTGGCGTGGAAAACGCCACGCACGAGGAGGTGGTCGAGGCCGCCAAGATTGCCAATGCCTACGACTTTATCATGGCCAGCGAACAGCAGTTCGACACCAACATAGGCGACCGCGGTGGCAACCTGTCAGGCGGTCAGCGGCAGCGCATCAGCATTGCACGCGCCATTCTCAAGAATCCGCCTATCCTCATCCTCGACGAGGCCACATCGGCACTTGACACCGAGAGCGAACATCTGGTGCAGCAGGCGCTCGACAACCTCATGCGCAACCGCACCACACTGGTCATTGCCCACCGCCTGAGCACCATCAAGAATGCCGACCTGATTTGCGTGGTGCAAGACGGCCGTATCGTGGAGCAAGGCTCGCACGACGAGCTTATCGCCCAGGGTGGCGCCTACAAGCACCTCGTGGATATGCAAAAGTTCTGAGGATGTTGCTTCGCAACTGTTTAGAGTTGAGGGTTTAGAGATTGGGGGGCCACACGATCTAAACTATACTCAATGAGCAAGTAAACAATATAATAAACTTAAAACCATTATAATAGCACAGCACATGAAACGCATCGCCATCTTCCTGTCGGGTACCGGCACCAATGCCGAACGGCTCATCAAACATTTTGCACAAAGCGACACCGTTGAGGTCGCTACGGTCATCTCCAACACAGCTAAGGCTCCCGCCATTGAGCGCCTGAAACCACTGGGTGTGGAGGTGGAAGTGTGGGGCCGTAACACCTGGAAAGACCAGACCGAACTGGCCCGTTACCTGACCGAAAAGGGCGTCGATGTGATTGTGCTGGCGGGCTTCCTCGCCATCATAGGCGAACCGCTGTTGAAGGCGTTCCCCGACCGCATCATCAACATTCACCCCGCGCTGCTGCCCAAGCACGGCGGCAAAGGCATGTGGGGCCACCATGTGCACGAGGCAGTGCTGCGTGACGGTGACAAGGAGAGCGGCATCACCATTCATCTGGTGAACGAACAAGTAGATGGCGGCGCCATCCTGGAGCAGCACCGCTGCCCCGTGATGCCCGACGACACCCCCGACACCCTCGCCGCCCGCGTCCATCAGCTCGAGTACCAGTACTTCGCCCCCGCCGTTGACAACTTCCTCACCACCCTGTAAGCATCACTTATCCCATAAAAATAACGAGGGGGCGGCGTGGTGCTGCCCTCTCGTGTGAGTTATTCTCTTGAAGTATCGAATTCTCGAGCAATCGAGCAATCGAATAGTCGAATAATCGAGGTTGTTAGGCAAATGAGGCTTTGATTAGGCTCGCAACTCTCAACACTCAACCCTAAACTCTCAACTCTAAACACTCAACCGTGTTTAGAACTTGTAGTCGATACCCATACCGAAGACCTTGTTGGTGCGGGAGTAGATGTCCTGACCGGGCATGGTGGTGCCGTTGTATCCGCCGGGGTTGGCCGCGGGCACGTTTTTGGTGTAGTCGCTATACATGGTCCAGAAGTAGCCCACGTTGAGTTTGAGGTGCGGGGTGATGTTGACGGCTCCACCCAGGCCCACCGAGTAGCTGTCGCAAGAGAAGGAGGTGTTGCTCTGGTAGTCGTCGCTCAAGCCATAGTCGGTGCGCTGTGCGCCGGCGCTCACGGTGAAAGTTTTATTGATGTCAAATTCCACACCTGCCAGGAACTCATGGGTGCCGTGCTTAAGGGCTTTTTGCTTGTTTTGCGCCATTTCGGCGTGCTTGTCGTCAAAGAAGTGATACTCCAGTGTGGCACGCAGTTTTGGAGTGAACTCATAACCGGCGGCCACGGCAAGCATAGCAGGCACATCGCTGGGGGTGTTGACGCCGTGCTCATATGCAGCCAGAGCGCCTGTGGGGTCGACGAGTTGCTTGGTGTCGTTCTCGATGTTGAGATTGGTTTTGAACTCATATTTCGCAGCCAGCGTGAGGCCTTTGTAACGATAGTTCAGGCCCACAATGGGTGTGATGCCCCAGCCAGTCTGGTCGCAGTCGAGTCGCAAATCGACGAGCTGAGCTCCGTTGGCCTTGTGAATGGCCTCGACGTAGCCCCACTGGTTGCCGTTAAAGTAGTTCATGCGCATGCCCAAGTGGCCCGAGAAGTGGTCGTTGAAGCGATAGGAGAAACCCAGTTGTCCGCCAAAGATGTACTGACGGCCCTTTACGGCGGTGTTAATGTTGTACTGGTCGGGTGTGACCGTGCCGCCTGTTTGCGCCATGATGCCGGCCATGACGCGGCTGTCGAACATGGGCAGGCCGTGCTCAAACGAGCACTTGCCACCACCACCAATCACGCCAATGAAACCCTGAATGGCCCAGGCGTCTTTGCGATAGGCGGCATAGATTGAGGGCAGCACCGGAGCGGCGGCATCGCCCTTGTAGAGTTTGGGCTCGGTGCCGAACAGAGGGAACGATGCCTCGACGTTGCGCGTTTGAAACGCGCTCTGGATGTTGAGCGAGAGAGTCCATCCCTCGTCCATCCATGCCACACCGGCAGGGTTGGTATAGACAGCGTCGATCTCGTGCGAAGCGCCACGCGCCATCATGCGCACGAAAGAGATGTGTTGGTTAGTGTTGGTGAGTAATCCGCCGGCCTGTGCCATGAGCGAAACCAGCAGCGATAAAGCTATTAAAGTCTTTTTCATTGTGTCCACTATTATTTGAGTTAATTATTATTTTTGAGTTAGTTATCTTTTATTGCACTGCAAATGTAACACCTTTTTCTCATACTTCAGATATATGTTTGCAAGAAAATTTTTGATTTGTTAACATTTGTAATTTTATCCATTTTGCCCCTGCAAATAATTACATTTTTTCACTCACTATTCCCCTTACCAGTCGCAAGCACAGAGAATCAATGTTTGATTGCAAGAGAAACAAAAGCCCGAAGCTGGATGGCTTCGGGCGATTGATTTGTAATTAATGAGTGTACTACACTTTCGGGTAGCAACTCATGGTGCTTTAGAGAGAGAGTGCGAAGGTACCCCAGTTGCCGTTCATCTTGTCGAGAACATCCTTGGTGGTTTCGCCCTTGACGGTGAACTCAATGGTGTCGCCAGCTTTCAGCTTAGCGATTTCAGCATCATAGTCCTTGTCGTCGGCGAGTTTGAACTCGATGCGGCCTTTCTCACTGCTATTCTCGATGCAGAAGTCGGCAGAACCTTCCTTAAGGCTTCTCTTGATAGTGTTGCCTTTAAGAACGACCTTCATGGGCATGGTGATAATCACCTTGTCGCCATCGATCTCGGCCTGGAAAGGAGTCTCAATCTGGTCACCTTCGGTCGACAGGGTCTCCCAGTTGGCGCCTGCATTGGCAGTAATAGAATACTTCACTGTGTAGGTCTTGTTGGCATCGGCACTGGCTTCGGTGCTTGCTTGCTGAGAACCAGAACCATTGTTTTTGTTACCGTTACAAGCCACGAGGCCTACTGCTGCAACTGCTACGAGAGCAAATTGAAAAAATTTCTTCATGATTGAATGAATTTTTAAAAGATTAGAATAATTGAATAAAAATTGATGTGCAAAAATAATAAATATTTCAGTTTTTATCAAAACCAGCAGGGTGTTTCTGTCAAAAAAATGCCCGAAACCGATATTGGTTCCGGGCAATTTATTATGCTGATGCTGAATTAGCAGCAACCGTGTTTAGTCGGAGCACTTGGCGCCGATGAACTCGCGGTTGAGGCGTGCAATGTTGCTCAGCTTGATGTTCTTGGGGCACTCGGCAGCGCAGGCACCGGTGTTGGTGCAGTTACCGAATCCCAGTTCGTCCATCTTGGCGAGCATAGCCTTCACGCGGCGCTTAGCCTCCACCTTGCCCTGCGGCAGCAGTGCAAACTGGCTCACCTTGGCCGAAACGAAGAGCATTGCCGAACCGTTCTTGCAGGCAGCCACACAGGCACCGCAGCCAATGCAGCTGGCGCTGTCCATGGCCTCGTCGGCAGCAACCTTGCTGATGGGAATTGCGTTAGCATCCTGAGCACCACCCGTGGCAAAGCTCACATAGCCGCCAGCCTGCTGAATTTTGTCGAAGGCATTGCGGTCGACCATGAGGTCTTTGATAACGGGGAATGCAGCCGAGCGCCAAGGCTCCACGGTGATGGTCTCGCCATCGTGGAAGCGGCGCATATAGAGCTGGCAAGTGGTGGCTCCGGTAGCGGGTCCATGAGGATGTCCGTTGATGTAGAGCGAGCACATGCCGCAGATGCCTTCGCGGCAGTCGTGGTCGAAGGCGATGGGTTCTTCACCCTTTTCAACGAGTTGTTCGTTGAGTATGTCGAGCGTCTCAAGGAACGAGGTATCGGTAGGGATGTCCTGCAACTCATAGGTCACAAATCCGCCCTTTTCCTTTGGTCCAGCCTGGCGCCAAATTCTCAATTTGATATTTATAGCGTTATCCATAATTCGTTAGTTTTTATAGTTACGTGTTTGTACCTTGATAGCCTCGTAGTGGAGGGGTTCCTTGATGAGCGTAGGAGCCTTCTCGTCGTCGCCGTTGTATTTCCAGCAAGAAACATAGAAGAAGTTCTCGTCGTCACGCTTGGCTTCACCCTCTTCGGTCTGATGCTCTTCGCGGAAGTGACCACCGCACGATTCCTCGCGGTTGAGGGCGTCATAGGCGATGAGTTCACCCATAGTGATGAAGTCGCGCAGGCGGAATGCCTTGTCAAGCTCGATGTTCATGCCGTCCTGGTCGCCAGGCACAAAGAGGTTGGTCTCAAACTCCTTGCGCAGCTCTTTGATTTTCTCCAGAGCGGTCTCGAGGCTCTGCTTGGTACGGCCCATGCCCACATAGTCCCACATGATGTTACCCAGTTCCTTGTGGATAGAGTCGACCGAGCGGTTACCCTTGATGCTCATGAGGTGATCGAGGTTGGCCTGCACACGCTTCTCGGCTTCGTCGAACTCGGGAGTGTCGGTTGTGAAGTGAGGCACAGTGATCTGGTCGCTCAGGTAGTTCTGGATGGTGTAAGGCAACACGAAGTAGCCGTCGGCCAGACCCTGCATGAGTGCCGATGCACCCAGGCGGTTAGCGCCGTGGTCGCTGAAGTTGCACTCGCCAATGGCGAAGAGGCCCTTGACGCTGGTCTGCAGCTCGTAGTCAACCCAGATGCCGCCCATGGTATAGTGGATGGCGGGATAAATCATCATGGGGTTGTAGTACTTCTCGCCATTGATTTCGTTAGCGAGTTCGCCGGGGTTCACGTCGGTGATTTCCTCATACATGTCGAAGAGGTTGCCATAGCGCTGGCGCACCACGTCGATGCCGAGACGGTTGATAGCCTCGCTGAAGTCGAGGAACACGGCTTGACCGGTGTTGTTCACGCCATAGCCCTTGTCGCAACGCTCCTTGGCGGCGCGGCTTGCCACGTCGCGGGGCACGAGGTTACCGAAGGCAGGATAACGGCGCTCCAGATAGTAGTCGCGGTTCTCCTCGGGGATATCACTACCCTTGATTTCGCCTGCCTGCAGTTTCTTGGCATCTTCAATGTCCTTGGGCACCCAGATGCGGCCGTCGTTACGCAGCGACTCACTCATGAGGGTGAGTTTCGACTGCTTGTCGCCGTGACGCGGGATGCAGGTGGGGTGAATCTGCACATAGGCGGGGTTGGCAAAGTAGGCACCCTGGCGATAAGCTGCCATGGCTGCCGAGCAGTTACATGCCATTGCGTTGGTCGAGAGGAAGTAGGTGTTTCCGTAACCACCAGTTGCGATGACCACTGCATGAGCGGCAAAGCGCTCGAGTTTGCCAGTGACCAGGTTCTTGGCGATGATACCGCGTGCACGGCCGTCGATCATCACGATGTCGTGCATCTCATAGCGGTTGTAGCTCTTCACCTTGCCCATTTGAATCTGGCGGTTGAGCGAGCTGTAGGCACCGAGCAGCAGCTGCTGGCCGGTCTGACCCTTAGCATAGAATGTACGGCTCACCTGAGCGCCACCGAACGAACGGTTGGCGAGCAGACCGCCATACTCGCGTGCAAAGGGAACGCCCTGTGCCACGCACTGGTCGATGATATTGTTAGAGACTTCGGCAAGACGGTAGACGTTGGCCTCACGAGCACGATAGTCGCCACCCTTCACGGTGTCGTAGAAGAGGCGGTAAACCGAGTCACCGTCGTTCTGATAGTTCTTGGCAGCATTGATACCACCCTGTGCAGCGATCGAGTGTGCACGGCGGGGTGAATCCTGGATGCAGAAGTTGAGCACATTGAAGCCCATCTCGCCCAGCGTTGCGGCAGCGCTGGCACCGGCCAGACCGGTACCTACGACGATGATGTCGAGGCGGCGCTTGTTGGCGGGGTTCACAAGTTTCTGGTGTGCCTTATAGTTGGTCCATTTCTCAGCGACAGGCCCTTCGGGAATCTTGGAGTCGATTACAGGCTGAGCAGGAGTGTTGATTTTATTTTCTTCCATTTTCTTGAAAAATTTACAGGGTTAATTACTCAGCTGATTAAAACTTGAAAGCATCGAAGTACCATGCAAAATAGATAACCTCGGCAGCAAACATGAGCATCACGATGGTAGCCCACCACCAGCCAATGCATTTGAAGCGTTCAATCCACTTGTCGTTGGTGGTGCCCAGGGTCTGGAAAGCACTCCAGAAGCCGTGGGTGATGTGGAACCAGATAGCGCAGAAGCCAATCAGGTAAACGGGCACAACCCAGATGTGGCTGAAGACAGCCCCCAGGTAGTGTGAACCAGCCAGCACAGTCTTGCCCATGAGCTCGGGCACCTGCATCTTGGCCCAGAACTGGAACAGGTGCAGCACCAGGAAGCAGAGCACGATGAGACCGAGCACGAGCATGTTCTGCGAAGCCCATTCAACGGTTTTGGGTCGCTTGGTAACCGAGTAAGCGTCGTTGCCACGAGCCTTGCGGTTCTGCCAAGTGAGCCAGAAAGCAAAGATGATGTGCAGTGCAAAACCAGCCGCCAGAATGAGCGTACCGAGCACTGCATACCAATTGGCACCGAGGAATTCGCACACGGCATCATACCACTTGAGGTTGATGATGCCTACCAGATTCATCAGTGCGTGGAATGTGAGAAATAGGATGAGGAAAAGACCGGTGACGCTCATCACCACTTTTCGTCCTACTGAAGAATTAGTTAACCACATAGAAGTTTTAGAATTAAGTAGTTATTATTAATTAGATTATTTAAATTTAGGCAAATGAATCTACAAATTTAACGCTTATTAGTGGGACTTGCAAAATTTCGGGGCAAAATCGGCGAAATATTTTTAATTGGTGCGGAAAATCCTCCATATCGGTGAGTTTTCTCGGAGGACTCGGAGAGATCGGAGGACTCGACGACAAACAGCGAGGGCTGGCGATGAGGCCAGCCCTGCACGGTTATGGATGATGTTAGGGATTGCTAAACCAAGTAAGGCGTTAAGCCAAATAAGGATTAGAGAAGTGTGGCGGGATCGAGGTTCTTGCCCTCGATGTCCTTGAAGTAGCGGTAGGTGCTCACCTTGAGCTCCATGCAAGCATCTTCGTCGGCAATGATGATGGCCTTGCGGTGCATCTGGAGTGCACTGAGGGTGCACATGTGCGAGACTCCGCCTTCGACGGCAGCCTGCAAGGCACGTGCCTTCTTGTAGCCATTGACGATAATCATGACGCTGCGTGCCGCCATCACGGTGCCAACGCCCACGGTGAGGGCCGTCTTGGGCACCTTGTTCACGTCGTTGTCGAAGAAGCGGCTGTTGGCGATGATGGTATCTTGAGTGAGGGTCTTCATGCGCGTGAGAGATGTGAGCGAACTGCCTGGCTCGTTGAAAGCGATGTGTCCATCGGGGCCAACGCCACCCATGAACAGGTCGATGCCTCCAGCCTTGGCAATGCGTGCCTCATACTGCTCACATTCCTTCTCGAGATCGGGGGCATTGCCGTTGAGGATGTTGACATTCTCGGGCTTGATGTCGATGTGCGAGAAGAAGTTGTTCCACATGAAAGAGTGATAGCTCTCGGGGTGGTCTTCGGGAAGGTTAACATACTCGTCCATGTTGAAGGTGACAACATTCTGGAACGAGACCTTTCCGGCCTTATTGAGTTCGATGAGTTTTTTATACATCCCCAGTGGAGAACTACCTGTTGGGCATCCCAGCACGAAGGGTTTTTCTGGAGTAGGGTTAGCGGCATTGATGCGCGAAGCCACATAGTTGGCAGCCCATGCCGAAACTCTCTCGTAGTCGGGTTCAATGATAAGTCTCATAGCTGTTTATTTAAGAAATTTGTTATCAAAGTCTATAATTAACGCGCAAAATTACAAAAAAAAGTGGATTTTTCAGTAACTTTGCAAAAAAGAAAATACAGCTATGATGAAAGAAAACAATAGGCCCCTGATACTCATCAGCAACGATGACGGCTATCAGGCATCGGGCATCAGAATGCTAATGGCGGTTGCTCGCGAGTTTGGCGACGTGGTGGTAGCGGCCCCCATGCAGCAGCAGAGCGGCAAGGGCAGTGCCATCACCATTACCAGCCCCTTGCGCGCCGTGGAGGTGAAGAACGAACCCGGCGTTAAGGTATTCCTGATTAGCGGCACTCCTGCCGACTGCGTGAAACTGGCACTCGACCAGTTGCTCGAGGGTCGCCGACCCGATCTGGTGCTGGCCGGCATCAATCACGGCTACAATGTGGGCGTGAGCACCCTGTACAGCGGAACGATGGGAGCCACCTTCGAGGGCCTTGTGCACCATGTGCCCAGCATAGCCTTCTCCTATGGCGACTACCGCACGCCTCACACCGATTTCTCGGTGTGCGAGCCCTATGTGCGCGACATCATAGCACAGGTACTGGAAAAAGGACTGCCCGGCGGCGTGTGCCTGAATGTGAACATCCCCTACGACAAGGGGCCTATTCAAGGCGTGAAAATCACAACTACCAGCATGGGATTGTGGCGCAACGAGTTTGAACGTCGCACCGACCCGCACGGCGTGGAATACTACTGGATGACAGGATTCTATGAAGACGAGACTCCCGACGACAACACTACCGACATCTACTGGATTGACCGCGGCTGGGTGAGCGTGACGCCTTGCCAGGTAGATCAAACCGCCCGTGGCGTGATGGGTGAAATAGCCGAATTACTGACCTAAAACTCGCATCAATGGTCAATAAACACCTTATTAAATAGGAAAAATCGGCGATAATTCGTATCTTTGCACCTTTGACTGAGGGTGCAACGTTTTTTCTACCCGAATTACTCACCCCCAAAAGCCTAAACACAATAAAAACAACTATAAAAAGAATATGGAAAAGAAAGTAAGAGTGCGTTTTGCACCATCGCCCACGGGCCCGCTGCACATAGGAGGTGTGCGCACTGCCTTGTATAACTACCTGTATGCCCGCCAGCACGGCGGCAGCATGATATTGCGCATCGAGGACACCGACAGCACCCGCTTCGTTCCCGGAGCCGAGGAGTACATCAACGAATCGCTCCAGTGGCTGGGGATAGGCATCGATGAAGGCGTGCGCGAAGGTGGCGACTTTGGCCCCTACAAGCAGAGCGAACGCCGCGACATCTATCGCCAGTATGTGCAACAACTGCTCGACAACGGCAAGGCCTACATCGCCTTCGACACGCCCGAGGAGCTCGAAGCCAAGCGTGCCGAAGTGAAGAATTTCCAGTACGACGCCTCGACCCGTATGGGCATGCGCAACTCGCTGTCATTGCCTGCCGAAGAGGTGAAAGCGCTCATCGATGGCGGCGCCAAACATGTGGTGCGCTTCTTGATAGAGCCTAACCGCGATGTGGTAGTGCACGACCTGATTCGCGGCGACGTGACCATCAACTCGAGCATACTCGACGACAAGGTGCTTTACAAGAGTGCCGACGACCTGCCGACCTATCACCTGGCCAACATCGTTGACGACCACCTCATGGAGGTGAGCCATGTGATTCGTGGTGAGGAGTGGCTGCCGAGCGCCCCGCTGCATGTGCTGCTTTATGAGGCCTTCGGCTGGGCCGACGAGATGCCGCAGTTTGTGCACCTGCCGCTGCTGCTCAAGCCCGACGGCAAGGGCAAACTGAGCAAGCGCGACGGCGACCGTCTAGGCTTCCCGGTGTTCCCGCTGGAGTGGCACGACCCCAAGACGGGCGATGTGAGCAGCGGATACCGTGAAGCAGGCTACCTGCCCGAGGCAGTCATCAACTTCCTGGCCCTGCTGGGCTGGAATCCGGGCGACGACCGCGAAATCATGTCGATAGACGAACTGATTCGCGACTTCTCGTTTGAACACTGCTCGAAAAGCGGTGCCAAATTCGACTTCGAGAAGGGCAAGTGGTTCAACCACGAGTACCTGATGAACATGGACGACAACCGCCTGGCCGAACTGTTCAAGCCCGTCCTCACCGAGAATGGCGTGAATGTGGCCGACTTCAGCGACGACTATATTGCCGCAGCCGCAGGAATGGTGAAGAACCGCATCAACTTTGTGCGCGACCTGTGGGACAACGCCCGCTTCTTCTTCGTGGCTCCCACCACCTATGCCGAGAAGGATGTGAAGAAACGCTGGAAAGAAGATACTCCTCAACTCATGAAGGAACTCATTGAGGTGCTGAAAGGCCAAGACTTCAGCGATGCCGTAGCCACCGAAGAGGCTGTGATGGAGTGGATCAAGAGTAACGAGTATCACATGGGCAACGTGATGAACGCCTTCCGCCTCACGGTTGTGGGCGAGTGCAAAGGACCGCACATGTTCGACATCACCAAACTGCTGGGCAAGGATGAGACCCTGGCCCGTATCGAGCGAGGCATCAACAACATCGTCCGTCCCGAAGCATGATGAACATGGCACTTTCTCCCAAACGCCTGCTGTGCATAGCGCTATCGCTGCTATGCATGAGAGGTGTTGTCGCTCAGGAAGTGGAATGGAGCATAGATGCCAATGTGGTG
>JAEEVB010000038.1 GCA_016287065.1 Muribaculaceae bacterium | reverse complement strand
TCTCGCCATTGAGTTCAAATGGCACGAGGGCATATTCCTTGAGTGTGCGGGCGTTCTTGTATTCCTGATAGTAGCCGTATCCATCGGTATAATGGGCAGCAAGATTCAGATGCCAGCGTGGATTAAAATTGTGTTCCCAAATGAGCTGATAATGCGTCTGGCGATAGATGTCGAGCTGGTCTTTGTAGAACCCTGTTATCTTGTCATCGTGCTTGATGGCTCCGTTAGGATTATAGGTACGATCGGTGTTGAGCTTGTCGCGGCTAATGCCGTCCCATGCATGATAGGTCTGCTCCTTGCCACCGAAGTTCACGAAACGCACCGAGCCGGCATCGTAGAAGTAGCCCGCCTGCACAAAGTAGGAGTGCAGCTTGCTCGAGGCACGGTCGCGATAGCCTTCGCTGGCAATGTGCGAGAAACGGGCATCAACAATCCAGTGACCACCCAGCAGGCCTGTGCCAGCCTTCACACTCTCCTTGTTGGTGTTAAACGAGCCATAACTGCCGCTCACCTCGGCAAAGGGGGTGCTGCTCATGCGCTGGGTGCGCAGGTTGATGTTGGCACCAAAGGCACCGGCACCATTGCTCGAGGTGCCCACACCACGCTGCACCTGAATGTCCTGCAGGCTGGTGGCAAAATCAGGGGTGTTGACCCAGAAGATTTCGTGACTTTCGGCATCGTTCATGGGGATGTCGTTGGCGGTGATGTTGATGCGGGTGGGATCGACGCCACGAATCCTGATCGACGAGTAGCCAATGCCATTGCCGGCATCGCTTGTGGCCACCACCGAGGGCGTGGTGGTGAGCAGGAAGGGGATGTCCCTGCCGTGGTTCACTTCGGCAATTTGCTGTTTACCCACATTGCTGTAGGTTACTGGAGTGGTGGCTGTAGCACGGGTGCCAAGCACTTCCACATCTTCAAGAAGCACCTGCATCGAGGTGTCGGCATCGGCAGCAGGAGTCTGGCCTGCAAAAGCCGAGAAACTGGCGCACAACAAGGCGACAGAAAGGAAAAATGTCTTTTTCATTGCAAATAAGTTTTTTGTTCTCTACGCCGGCATTACCCGGTTCAGATTCAGTGGGTATGATCTCAGCCCCAAGTGTGGAGCACCCCAAACTCATCATGAATCGTGGTGCAAAGTTAGGCAATAATGCCGAGATGTGCAAGAGAAGGCAATGGTTTTCGGGGAAGGAGAAACTGTTTTCGAAGAATAGCGGTTATGAGAATATAGCAACCCTCCCTGACCGGTAGTCAAGGAGGGTTGCGCGATATGATTATGAAGCGTGAGTGCTACTTGAGCAACTGCTTGATGACCTGGTGAGTGCCGTCGGTGTACTCGACCTCGATGATATTGATGCCCGTGAAGGGCTTGGTGGAAACGCGGCCCAGCGTGTCGAAGTAGCGCATGGCCTTGACGGTCTTGCCGGGAATCAGATCGTTGACGCCTGTGATGACGTTGCCCACGATACTGCCCACATCGCTCATGTTGCCCAAAGGATAGACCACATAGTCGGTCGACACCTTGGGCACATCACGAGGCGCATTGAGACGCGACGAGGTAGTATGCTCGCGCTTGATGAGGCCGAGGAACTCATAGATGTGGTTGGTCTCGAGTGTGGGTTGATAGTATTCAAGTTCGCTCATATCGATGTAATAAGCGCCCTCGAACTGGAGCTCGTTGACCTTGCCCGGGACGTAGGGAGGCACTGTGAACTTCTCGCCATCCCAGAAGGCCCACTTGATTATTGCAATCTCCATGGGTTTAGGTGCCACGAAGAAGTAGTCGACACCATCAGCCCCCTGCAGGGTGGTCGATACCATATTGCAGGTGATGAAGACGTTGGGGTTGGTTGTGATATAGTCAAGCGCATCGGTCGAGTAAGCTGTGGGCAGGCTCTTGCTGTTGACCACAAAGACGGGGTTGGTCTTGTCCTTGAGCTTGCCAGTGACGTTCTCAAGCAGATGGCCTACAAGCTGTAACTGACTACTACCCCATTCCTTACCATTGTCGAGCTGCAAGGCGACCCAGTTGCTCTGGTCCCACGAACCGCTCATAATCTTTGCCTTATTGAGCGAATAGTCGACTTCGCCATCCTTGGGCACGCTGGGGGTGGCATAGTCGTTATCATCCTTGCAATAGATGCGTTTGCCATCTTCAGAGATCATGACGACCCGGATGTTGCCATCCTTAATCTTATAGGCCTTCTTCTCCACGCCCTCGCTCACGAGCTGGCGCAGGGTGAGTGTCTCAGGCAGCGGTGTACAGAAACCGATTTCGAAAAGTTTCCCACGACTAACGCTAACGACAACTTGATAAATCTTTTCAGCGGTCATACCTGTAGCCGAAAAATCTATGGTCGCATTATTGGTTGCATCACTAAACGACTTGAAAGCTGAAGATGAAGGTGTAAGTGAACCATCCTCATTCTTCGTACATTCATAAACATCCATCTTTGTCGGGTAGCTATTGCCCCATGACCAACTACTTGATGAATTCGAGTTATTCAAACCCAACAATTTAATGCCGGTTGCATTTGTCACATAGAATGTAACAGTTCTATTTGAAGAAGAATTAGTTGTCGTATTTCCAAAGAACTTAGGTTCACTAGAAAAATAGGAACTACTGCCCCAATAAATATCAGTCGCATCCCATGATTGGGAACCATTCACGTTATTTGTAGTTGTCAGGTTGCTCTTTATCCACTTTTGTGGATTATTGTTATAGTAAACACCTGTCCATGCACCATAAACCGACAAAGTCAACCAAGCCTCACAATCATCGGGATATTCTTTATATTTATAAAAACTAGAAAGATTTGATGCATAACTGGATTTCCAGCCAGCCTGGTCGATGGTGGCGTACTTGGCGATGTTCAGATAGTTGTCGCTGGCAGTGCCGCCATCGTTGGCGATTGCCGTGAGTTTCACGTACTCATCATCCTCGCCCCATGGGGTGGTGAGAATAAGGTAACCCTCGTAGGTGCCTTCGTTCTCGGCACAGAAGGTGATGGTAACTTCGGCCAAATCCTCAGCCTCAGCAGCGGGAATGCTTGTGGTGGAGAGCGAGAACACACCACTGGGATCTTCGAGCGAAAGTTCAACGTCGCCATAAATGTTCTCGGCAAGAATCTGGACAGTCTTGCTCACCGGCTCGTCGGTAGCGGCATTGAAAGTAAGCTCTTCGGGGTCGAAGACGAAATAAGGCTTGAGTGGCGAGCCGTTGAGGATTATCGTCACAGGTTCGGCACCTGGGCTTGAGAGGGTGATCGTGGTGTTATAGTCGGTCATAGCAAGCGGCGTGAAGGTGACGTTCACCTCACAGCCATTTGCGGCCTCGGCCTGTGCCTTGGTGATGGTGGTCTTGTCGAGGGTGAACACGCCGTCGGGATCACCCAGGGTGAGTGTGACGTTGCCTGTGAGATTCTCACCCATCACAGTAAACTTACCGGTGCCCGGCTCATTGAGTTTAGCCTCAAGCTGGAGTTCTTCGGGCTCGGCCATGATGAACGGCAACTGCACCTTACCCGTGAGGTTCACAGTAACCGATTCGGCTCCAGGACTGGCGAGAGTAATAGTGGCGGCATAGTTCGTGGCAGCGTGTGGCGTGAAGGTGACAGTGACGTCGCAAATATCCTCAGCCTCTGCCTTGGTGATAGTGGTCTTGTCGAGTGAGAAACCATTATAGGGGTCATTCAGCGTGAGTGTGACATTGCCTGTGAGATGGGCAGCCAGTACGGAGAACGTGCCGGTCGCCGACTCATTGAGTTTGGCTTGCAAAGTCAGTGCCTCAGGCTCGGTGATGATTTCAGGAACATAAGTCTTGCCAGTAGCCGTGAGGGTAACGGTGACCGCCTCAGCTCCCGTGCTGGCGAGTGTGATGGTTGCCTGATAATTGGATGCAGCCTTGGGCGTGAAAGTGACGGTAATGTCCTTGCCAGCCGCAGCCTGGGTCTGGGTGACTGAAGTGGCATCAATCGAGAACACGCCATTGGGATCGTTAAGCGTGAGCGTGATATTGCCCTGGAGGTTCACACCTTTCACGTTGAACGTCTTGGTAGGAGCCGGCGTAGTGCCCACAAATGTTTCATCAAAAGCCAGCTCTGCAGGTGTGGCAGTGATGCGAGAGCCACAAGGTGCTATGTATTGCAAGCCAGCCAAAGCATCGATCTTGCCGTTTGCACCAAAGTGAGCACCATTAGTTCCACTTGTAAAGGCATCTTTAGCTGCTGTTGCCTGCATCACCTGTTTCACATCATTCACGGTGAGATTGTTATTGGCCTGCAGCCAGAGTGCCACAATACCAGTGGCAGTGGGAGTTGCCATCGAGGTTCCACTCATGGAGCCATAACGGCTGCCATCGCTGGCATTGATGATGGTCATATATTCTCCTGCATCACTGCTCGAGGTAGAACTTGGGTAATTACTGGTGTCGTAACGGTTCACACCAGCAATGAGGATAGCACCAGGAGCAGCAATATCGGGATAGACCTTGCCATCAGGTCCGCAACCAGTGCTGTAACAAGAGAATGAGGCAATATCGCCCACGGTGTATTCTTCCTCGGTATAGGAGATGTTATTGGAGGTTTCAACCATCTTTCTTGTAACATAAGCGCCCACGGTCACAGTACCTACAGCAGTTGCTGAAGATGCTACAGAACACTCGTCGCTACCATTGGTGAAATTATAATTGCCATAAGAACCAATAAAGTCAATGTCCATGAACTCACTCATGCGGTAAGAGTCCATGCCCCAGCAGTCGAATTTGGTAGTGCCCGAAGTGGAATAGACCAGCATACCCACGGCATAGCGGGAAATGAGATTCCCGTTGGCATCGGTTGACATGCTACTTGAACTCTCTTTTGTTGTGCCTTTCACCTGGATGGCGTAGCAATACTTGTTGCTATAAGGATCCTGACTTCTCGACACTGAGATACTTGCACTGCTGAAATAGTTGCTCCATTCATTACCGAGTGATACAGAGGTACCATTCGATGAAGTGGGCGTGAGGGCTGTTGCTGTAGCCACAATCGATTTTGTCTGCTTATCGATGACCACAAACTGGAATTTCAACTGAGCGCCAGCAGTACGGGGCCACACGTGATAAAGGCTCTGAAGAGTGATGTAACTATAACCACTTTGAACAGTTTCGTTATAGGAATATGTACCATTTAAATTGGAGTAACGACAAAACTCCAGACTTGTTGCAGCGGGAGTAGATGTGGTTGCGGTTCCTCCATAATACATGTTGCCACCAGCATCGTTTGCAGTGGCGACGCAAATTACGCGTCCCTTGGCAGTTCCATTACTGGTAAAACTGTTATAAGCCTCCAGAAGCTGCCCTGTGCCATCGTGTGGGCCATTCTGAGAACCAAGGCTCAGATTCACCACACAGGGCTGATTGTGGGTGTCGGCATAGTTCTTGATATAGGTGAGGCCGTTTGCGATATATGTATTATACAAATAGTCACCACAGCCCACCAGCACAAGGTCGCTCTTCGGAGCCATGCCAGTATATACGTGGTTATCATCGATACTGACGGTCGAACCACCGGCAGTGGTACTGGTGTGCGTGCCGTGACTTTCCGATTTTGTATCATAAGAGAGGCTGCTCAACTGTGAACCGGTGTACTGACGTCCACCATAGGAAACCGAAGAGCCTCCACTGGAGGCACCTGGCAAATAGGCCGCCTTTATGCGCGTATTGCCCGACTCATCCTTGAAAGCAATGTGCTGGAAATCAATACCTGTGTCGACGACACCTAGCACAACACCTGAGCCATCGTAGTCAGAACAGAGTCCGTTGTCGGTTCCATACCAGGCTTTGTTAGCGTTAGTGACATCGCTTGCAATGTCGGTTGCTATCTGCATCTGCTGGGCAACGTCGATCTGGTCCACCTCGTCAAGCTCGCTGATTTCCACAATGCGGTCGACAGGAATCTTTGCTGTGACAAAAGTGTCGTAACGCACATTTACAATCACGCCCTTGCTCTCAAGCTGGGTCGTAGATTTGCCCGTGAGCTTGATGAAGGCTTCAACCATCTCCACACCATTCACCTTCTCAGGAAGGGCAAAGCCACCTCCTGCAACCGGTTTGATTTTTTTAGGAGTGAATGGCACATTAACTTGTGAAGGTGCCTTGCTTGGAAATCCATTGATACTGTCGAGAATGGCTTCTTGACGCAGCTGCAGGAATCGCAGCGTACCGATTGACAACTTGTCGCCAGCAAAAGCGAAAAGTACGGCCGAAGCCATCAAGAACGATAGTAATAGTTTTTTCATATAGATGTATGTTTTTGATAATATGGTCTAAATACGGGACAAATGTAATAAAAATACAATTATACAAAGGAAAAGTAGCGAGAAAATCAACGAAAACCCTTATTTTCAGGGCAGAACAAGGGGCAACATGGTACAAATATAATACCGTTCAGGTTCGCTCGGTCGCCACATGGCGTTACTCTCGGTATTTTTCGACATCGTTTATTATATGAAAACAACGTTCAGAAGGCTTTCGCACTTCTTTTTTGGAAGTTATAAAATGGACCACAGGAACACAAAAAAGGGAGGTGTTTTGGCAAATATCAACAAAAATCACTACCTTTGCACCCGCAAAGCGGCAAGGACCAGTCTGCAAGAGGCTACCACCCTATCGCAATGCACCATGCGCCTGTGGCGGAATTGGCAGACGCGCCAGACTTAGGATCTGGTGTCCCACGACGTGAAGGTTCGAGTCCTTTCAGGCGCACTATTTATTAAAATATCCCGCTGAGGGTCAGCGGGATATTTTTGTTTCTCTATGAAAATTTTGCGGAGCACTGGTTGAATTGCATGTGCTCCTGAAATTAGACCTACGCGCCCCTCTATATGGCCCAAATCAACAGGCCTGCGCAGATGATGACACCGGTGATGAGAAGGTCGATGAGGCAGTAGCCCATGATGTCCTTCGCGTTCAGGCGAGCTATTGCCAAGGCCGGGAGGGCCCAGAAAGGTTGTATGAGATTGGTCCATGCGTCGCCCCACGATATGGCCATGCCCGTCAAGCCTGGGTCAACAGCCAGGTTGGCACCTGCGGTGAACATAACCGGAGCTTGCACAGCCCAATGACCGCCGCCACTTGGCACAAACAGGTTGAGCACTGCCGCACAAAGGAAGGTGAGCAACGGATAGGTGACGGGGTTGCTGATTTGCACACAAGCTTCGGCCATAACACCTCCCAGGCTGATGCCACTGACACCGACGCCGGTGAAGATGCCCATGATGCCGGCATAGAAGGGAAACTGCAATATAATGCCGGCAGCACCGGTGGTGGCTTTTCCGAAGGCTCGCACATAGTCTACTGGAGTGGGATGCAGCATGAGTCCCAATGCGAGGAATATCATGATAACCCCGCCAAGGTCTAAGCTGGCGCCGTTCACAAAGAGATGAATCACGAGATAGGCAACGAGCATCAGTGCCACGAGCCACGAGAGCAATTTGCTTTGCTCCAACCGCTGCGCAGGTGTCTTGGTCGAGGATGAGTCAACGGTCGCGACATGATCATCGTCCTTCAGGAGCGCTGGGTCGACGGTGAGAACGCCTTTTTTGGGATGCATCAAGGTGTTAGCGATGGTGATGCCGACAATCACGAGCAGCACAGTCACCAGATTGTGCCAGTCGAGGATGGTTTGCGCCACTGGCACAGGGTCGGTCAGCGCGCCATTGGTAGCTATTGAGAGCGACTCGCCAGGCGTTGCCATTGTGAGGGGGATGGAACCCGAGATGCCGGCATGCCACACCACAAAGCCACTGTAAGCCGATGCGACAAGAAGCCGATAGTCGACATCAGAACGCTGGCGCGCTATTGCCTTGGCAAACACGACACCAACAATGAGGCCAAAGCCCCAGTTGAGCCAGCACGACAAGGCCGAAACTACTGTCACAAGGGCTATTGCAGCGGGGGCACTCTGAGGCAGGCGAGCCATTGCATTGATGCCTCGCTTGATAACCGGTGCGGCAGCCAAGGTCGACCCACACACAAGAACCAGCGCCATCTGCATGGCAAACTCTAACAAATTCCATACGCCGTCGCCCCAGTGTTCGACTACCTCGAGGGGAGTCTGGTGGCATAACGGCATCGCCACCACCGCTGCCACAAAGGTGAGCAATATGGCGAATATGAATGGTTCGGGCAGCCAACGCTGCACTAATCGTACGCAAAATTTAATCATAAGTATTCTTTTGAATTTGACGCTGCAAAAGTAACACTTATTTTCCAATTATTACCGGCTCAACTATGGTTTTCCCTAAAAAACACTTGGGTTTACCTGTAGAAGTATAGAACTTAGTTTTTTGTTGGTTCCATTGGTGTCGATGAGGCGAAGGTGGGGTCACAAGAAAAGAGGGTGAGCCATAACTGAATTATGACACACCCTCTGTCCTGTTGAACTGGAAGTTTCTATCTCTTTTTCTTCTTCGCGCCTGTTTTGGGTGCAGCGAATTTCGACGAGTCAATTGAGTTGGGCAACTCTATGCTTTGGACTGTCGTTGTAGAAGTGCCGTCGGAGCTTTTCTCCACCATCTTCATCACAACGCCTTCCCAAATGTAGTACTCTACCGTGGAGCCACTCTTCTTGCCTTTGAACACGTCGCACGGCTTGCCGTTGACGGTTGCGGTGCCACTCTTTGTCAATTTATAACCATCCACTGTCTTGGCACCGTTTCCCAGGTAGTTGGTCTCGTTGTTCTTCATTTGGTTCCAGCCTATGCTCTTGCTATACATGTAGTGCTTGTCATCGATGATGATGTTTATAATTTGATAGCCATCCACAGCCACCCATTTCTTGCCCTGCTTCTCTTCGGTGCGGGTAATCTCGCTGCGCTCAAGGCGGCCGTAGTCGTCCCACCAGGTGGTGTGGTAGACGCGCAAGTCGCCGCTATCATCCACGCGCTTGACAATGCCTCGCTTTGCGCCGTAGCGGGCATACTTGCCACTTGGGGCAGATGAGCCAGACTGACTGCTGCCTGACGTCTTGGTTACATCACTTTGCTTTCTGTTGTCGACAGTTTTGTTGCTTTTCTTCTTTTGGGGAGCTTTCGGGTTTGCAGTTTTCTTGCCGCCCTTGCTTGAAACCTGCTTGCCGCAGATGTCCGACATGTTGTACTTCGGTGCTTTCTTGCTGGTGTAGTGGTTCTTGATTTCGCTCATGGGGCAGCCAAACTTCTTGGCAACTTGCTCCACATTGAACGAGGCGACGTTGCTTGTTTTTCCTTTCATCGTGACCATCTGCCCGGGTTGCAGAACAGTTATCTTGCCCGTCTTCTTGTTCGTCACGCTTGCCTTGCCCACAAGCAGATACACACGCGACTCCTTGCCCGTCTCTTCAAATGCCGCAATAGTACCGTTCATTCCGGGGCAGCACTGCGACATCTCAATTTCAAGGCTCCTGCCTTCGAGCATCTTTTTTAAATTTGAAAGCATGGTGCCCCCCAGGATCTCTAATTTCTGCACAATATTTGGGCGGCTGTCGTATGTGGTTCGGATTATTAGCCTTGATTCAGGCTTAATAACATAGGTACTCATGTCTTCTAGTCCCAAAATTGCTCCCGATTCTTCCTTGGTCACGATGAGATCATTTTCATATATAACAGCATCTAACTCAGCATATTCCAATGCATCGTCACCCTCAAAGCAACAACCATAACTCACTTCTCCATAAAGGTCGTTGAATCGTATTTTACTGTCCACCTCATGGCACTTCAAGCTCACAGGAGTTTCTTTAGCGGAGTAACTAATTTTATTCTGGTTTGTTGTTGACTGTGAATTGTTCTTTTTTTGTTTCACAGTAAACTCACCTTCAGCACCAAGACTGTTATAGATGTCGCTACACTTTAATGAAATACTCGCTTCGGCTTTCACTGCGCCATCAGGCACAATGACTTGAAGTTGCACATTGCCATTCTCTTGAACCTTGTAATGGGGTTCTCCCAGCTGTTTTCCTTTAGCATCCTTAAAGTAAACACTGGCACTAATCCAGTAGTCAAATTTATCCTTTTTGGTTTGCTTTCTTCCATTAGCGCCGGTAATGGTTATAGTGCCACCGGGTTCTATCTCAAATATGCTAGTGTGCGCATTTCCTTCTAATGTGCGTATGTACTTGCCGCCCGAGATGGAATATTTGAGTATCAACTTATTGCTTCCTGTGATGGTTTCGGTCAATGCGCCAGCGTTCAACGCAACCATCATTGCCATCAGCATGAGCAAAAATCTCCCTGATAGATATTTTGTTTTCATAATAGTTGGAAGTTTTAGATTTTCAAATAAAGGTAATATATTACAAAAATAAGTAATTTTTGCGACATTATGGCTGTTTTCCCGGTAAAAACGCAAAAACCTTTAACTTTTCATTAATTTTAGTAGTATGTTCGTTATTTGCTGTCTGTCAGTTGATGGTAGGTATGGGGCATAAGAAAAGCGGTTGAGATATGGAAGGTATCTCAACCGCTAAATGTGTCAGAAGACTGATTCAGCCTTATTTTGCAATCGCCTTTTTACCGTTGTCGATGTAGATGCCGTGCTCGGGTTTCTGGTTGAGCGGGCGACCTAACAGGTCGAAGTAGCGGTGAGTTCCGTCGGCCTCGACGGTCTTGATGACAGGATCAATGCCAGAGAGATCGGGCGACGGGATGGGGATGTCGGGATTGTAGAGGATGTTAGCCGCATCGGGTACGTTACCATCGCTTACAGCGCCTACACCGTCGTTGTTGAACAACGTGCGATAAAGCTTGAGATTTGTGTTGTTCGGGGTCTGAGCTGCGCCAGGAGCGTAGGCTGGAGAGTCGGCTGGAGCATCGGACAGGAAGAATCCACGGAAAGCGTTAAGCTTGGCATCGGGATTGTCGGCCGAAGTGAAAAGAGCCCAAGTGCCGTCCTCGAGCAGACAGTACATGTTCTTGCCGTCGGCCTCGGTAGAACTGATGCTGGTGAAGTTACCAGCCCACTGGCCAACCTTATTCAGGTTGTCGTTGAAGTACCACTCGCCATAGTCGTTAACGGCAGTGCTCTCTTCGTCGGTAACGGGTTCTGCTATCATTTTCACATTATAGGCATCCAGTTTGACCTGACCATGTTCTACCACAGCAAGGTAGGCTTTTCCTGCCTCGGCGACATCGGCCACGGCAGTAAATATGAACTGTTTGTAGTAGTCATCGACGTACGAGAGTTGGTAGAACCTGATCTTGCCAGGCTCAACGAGATCGCTGAAGCGGAAGTCGTAGGGCAGACAGAGCGTATAGGCCTTGGGCGTGAATGTGCCATCTTCCTTTTGTCCTGCCGAGAGCACGCGGTCGTAGACAACATTCACATTCCTGTCCTTATAGTGGTCAATGACCATCGCATTAATCTCATCATTATCGTCTTGCAGAGCGGCTTCTTCCATAGGCAACAGGAAGCCGAGGAAGTCGTCGACCGACACTGAGCTACCTGTAAACTTGATTTGATAAACGCCCGAAAGTGGTGCGATGAAGTAAATCGAGTCGGCAGTAATATAGGTGTTCTGGTAGGTCCATTCGGTGTCGTTGTCACGCTTGTAGAACAAGTTGAGCCAACCACTGCTGACATCGGCATAGAAGCGCAGCACATCGCCCTTGTGGGCTTGCAGACGCGGAGTGATGAGTTCGTAGGCATCACTGTCGGTATGGGGAGCCCAGGTCTTCTCGGCACCACCCATGCCCATCATGGCCATCATGTCCATACCGCCACCCTTGGTGATTTCCCAACCGGTGGTACTCCATCCTGCAGGCAGAACAAGGGTTTCGCCCTCATCGACGACGAACTCAGGCTCGAAGTCTTCGCTCCATGCGTTGTCGTAGGTGATGTAGGCCGACAGGTAGATCATCTGCGTGGCTATCTGGGCATTTTGCGGCACCAAGACAAGTGCGGCCTGATGTGCACCCAAGGCCTCGGGGTTATGGTTGAATGTCACATCGATTGTGGCCGATTCGCCAGGCTCGATGTTGAACATCTGCTCATTCATGGTAAAGAAAGTGGGATCGCTCGACATGGCATAGACTTGCAATGCAGCCGTACCCGTGTTGATGAGCTGGAATGTCTTGGTTTGGTTGCCACGAGCTACGCCGTAGTTCACGGTCTGCACGCTGCGTCCGTTTTCGCGCACCAGCAAGTCGGGAGCATTCATGAGAAGGCGTCCGCCGGCGATGCTGTCGATGCAAAGGCTGTCGCCAGAGAGGAAGCGGAAACGGTAGTTGCCTTCGGGAAGATAAGAAATCCATTTCACATGGTTGAGCGTGTCCTTAAACTGATAAGCGTCAACCTTTTCCCATTTGTTGCTGCCATAAATAGTCTTCTCGATGGTGACATTGGCCTGCGGGTCGATGATGGGGCCCTTGTAGCTGCCGTCGCCATTCTTCAGCTGGAAGACTACAGCATCGTTCACGCCCTGAATCGTGAGCGGTGGAGTCATGAACCAGTCACTTGCTCCGCCACCGCCAAAGATGGCAGCCATAGCAGCCATGCCACCGCCATCGGGATTATAGTGTGTGGCTACACTGTCCTTGACCACGAAGCCTTCGCCATAGCAAGCAAAAGGCAACTGGTTGTCGTTGAAGTCGACAGCCCACACATCAGGATCGGTGATGATGGCCGCGGCTCTGATGCTTTTTGAGAGCAGTGGATGATTATCACCCTCGGACTTGAAGTTGATGATAGCCTCGTTCTTGCCAATAGTGCCTGCGGCGTAGTGGAATGTGACATTCACCGTAGCCGAGTCGCCAGCAGCAATGCTGAGCTGACTCAAGTCGGCGCTGAACAGATCGGGGGCGTCGGATGTAATGTTAACATTCAGTGTTCCCGTACCAGTGTTGATAACGATGAACTCCTTGGTGCTGTCGGCAGCACACACGCTGTAGTCGACAAATGCAGTGTGCAGACTATCGACCGTGACGAGCAGGTCGGGAGCCTCGTTTTTGATGTGGAAGCCAGCCACGCTGTCGATTTCAGCATCAACATAGGACACAAAGCGGAAACGGTATTCACCTGCAGGGGTGCCCGAGATGGTGAACTCCTGAAAATCTTTGGTGAGCGTCGTGGTATATTCACCCACGCGAGTCCACTGGTCATCCCTGCCATACACTGCGCGATCGACAACGAATGTAGTGTCGGAAAAGCCCATGATGGCCTTCAGGTCGAAGCTGAAACCACCGTCGTCGCTACCGGGTTTCCTAGCTTTGAACACCAGCTTCTCGCCATTCTGCACCGATACAGGCGGGGTATACAGATAGGTCCTGATGTGGTCGCCACCAAACATGTTCATGCCACTCATTGGGCCGTCGCTCATAGGGTTGTTACCTTGGCCTGTACCTTGGCCCATGCCAGGAAATCCATTGTTAGATTCCTTGACGGCATTGGCCTTGACAACGCCGCTGTCAACCTCCCAGCCTTCGCCAAACCAGCCGTAGGGCATCGTGGTTCCGTTGTTGAACCGTTCGTCCATCTGCTGGGCTCTCATGCTCACTCCTGCGAACAGGAGCAACAGGGGAAAAAGTAGAATTTTTCTCATCATAACTTATTTATTGGATTAAACATAGTTTATAGATTGATTTATAGATTGATTTTTTAAAGCGTAAAATTACAGCATTTATCAAGGCTATTTGGTAACGATATTTACCTTTTTTATGGCAATATGTCGCTTTTTTATTGCAGAATCGGCGAAAAATGCTAATTTTGCAGTCAAAAGTACTCCTAAATTTGGTAATGGCAATTTTAAATGAAGACAAAGGCAAACTCTAAAGAGCAGCTAATAAAAGCCGTTGAGCAATCGGGCATACTGATTATGCGCGAGGGATTCAGTTTCTTCAACATCGACGAAGACTTTGTCTTCCCGCACATCATTATGACCCTTTGCC
>JAEEVB010000282.1 GCA_016287065.1 Muribaculaceae bacterium | reverse complement strand
GCTGTGCCGTTCACTGCCAATTGCCGATGCCGCAGCATCGACTTCACCTTGGTGGCGCTGTGGTCGTGCAGAATGGCGCATGCTACTTGCAACAGAGGGCCAGCCTCTGGCGACTGGAATTTGGCGATATTCTTGTTTCCGGGCTTGGCAATCTTGCCCTTGGGGCGTGACGATGACTGACGCATTTCTCTTTTTTGTTTAATATTTTGTGCAAAATTAATTAAAAAAAGTGCAGTTGGCCCCTTTGTGTGGTAAAATCTTTAAAAAAAACGAGTACTGCGATTGTTTTGCACACATTTTACATTATCTTTGCTAAAATTTTTAGTTTTATTGCAACAAAACGACTAATACAAGCGTCTAATAAGCACAAACATTATTTATATTTTAACAACTTATGAAAATTCGCAAATTTTTCGTGGCAGCCATGATGCTCTTTGCAGCCGCCCCTGCGGTTCTGGCGCAAGACATGGCTGTGCCCAACGACACGGCAGTGCGCACTGGTAAGCTGGCCAACGGCCTTACCTACTACGTGCGTCAAAACAACTATCCCGAGAATCGTGTGAACTTCTACATCGCTCAGCGAGTGGGTTCTATTCAGGAGGAGGAAAGTCAGCGTGGTCTGGCTCACTTCCTCGAGCACATGGCCTTTAATGGCTCAGAACACTTTAATGGCGAAGGCAAGGGCGTGATCGACTACACCCGCAATCTGGGTGTGCAGTTCGGTGCCGACCTGAATGCCTACACCAGTGTTGACCAGACGGTTTACAACATCAACGAGGTGCCTTCGGCCCGCGAATCGGCTCTCGACTCCTGCTTGCTCATCCTCAAGGACTGGTCAAACGGTCTGCTGCTCGAGGGCGACGAAATCGACAAGGAGCGTGGCGTGATTCACGAGGAGTGGCGTCTGCGTTCTACCGCGATGCAGCGCATGTATGAGCGCAACCTCGAGGCCATGTATCCCGGCTCGAAGTATGGCAAGCGCATGCCCATCGGTCTGATGAGCGTGATCGACGGTTTCAAGTACAACGAAATCCGCGACTACTATCACAAGTGGTATCGTCCCGACAACCAGGCAATCGTGGTGGTTGGTGACATCGATCCCGACAAGACCGTCGAGAAAATCAAGAAACTCTTCGGCACTATACCCGTGCCCGCAGCCGACGCTGCTCAAGTAGTGGATGAACCCGTGCCCGATAACGCCGAACCCATCGTCATCATCGACAAGGACAAAGAACAGCAGTACAGCCTTGTACAGCTCATGTTCAAGCACGAGCCCATTCCCGACCAAATCAAGGGCAACATCAGCTACATGATGATTATGTATGCCAAGTCTATGATGGCTCAAATGCTCAACAACCGCCTCGCCGAGAAGGCTCAGGAACCCGACTGCCCCTACCTCCAGGCTTTTGCTATGGACGGACAGTACATCTTCTCTAAGACCAAAGACGCCTTTGCTATGACAGCCCTGCCCAAAGAAGGCATGACCGAACAGGCCCTCAATGTGCTCACTACCGAGGCCATGCGCGTCAAGAAGCACGGCTTCACCGCTACCGAGTATGCCCGCGCCAAGAGCGACTACCTGAGCAACCTCGAGAAGCAGTATAACAACCGCAGCAAGATCAGCAACGAGCGTTATGGCCGCGAATTAGTGGCAAACTACCTCTCTAACGAGCCCTATGCAAGCATCGAGACCGAATATGAACTCATGAACATGCTTGCTCCCAATGTGCCCGTTGATGTTATCAACCAGCTAGCTGGCGGTCTTATCAGTGACACCGACAACAACTTGGTAATCATGAACTTCAACCAGGAGAAAGAAGATGCCGTATATCCCACCAACGCTCAACTCCTCGGTGCTGTGCAGACTGCACGCACTGCCGACATTGAAGCCTATGTCGACAATGTCAAGGACGAGCCCCTCATCAAGGAACTTCCCAAGCCCGGCAAGATCGTGAAAGAAACCAAGAGCGACAAGTTCGACTACACCATACTCACACTGAGCAATGGTGCTACCGTGATTCTCAAGCCCACCACCTTCAAGGACGACGAGATCGTGATGCAAGCCGAGTCTAAAGGTGGTAGCTCACTGTATGGCGAAGCCGACTATGCCAACACCGAAATCTTCGATGGCGTTATCATGATGAGCGGCCTCGGCGAATTCAGCTACACCGAACTCGACAAGGCCCTTGCCGGTAAGAACGCACGCGTGAGCCTGAGCCTCAGCAACTCCTATGAGCGCGCCGAAGGCACCTCGCCCAAGAAAGACCTTGAGACCCTGTTCCAACTCACCTATCTCAAGTTCACAAACATCAAGAAGGACCAGAAGAGCTACGACATGATCATGTCGCTCATCGAGACTGAACTCAAGAATAGAAGCCTTGAACCCGCAAATGTGTTCAATGATTCGGTTGAGTACATCATGGGCAACCGCAGCTGGCGCAGCAAACCGTTCACCGTTGAGATGCTCAAACAGGTGGACTACGACCGCGTACTCCAAATTGCCAAGGAACGCTATGCTAATGCTGCCGACTTCACCTTCTACTTCGTAGGTAGCTTCGACGAAGCCACTATCAAGCCCCTCATCGAGCAATACATTGCTTCGCTGCCCGCTCAGAAGGGTGTGAAGGAGAACTTTAAGAATGTGGCCGAGTGGCCCTCCGGAAAGGTTGTGAACCACTTCACCCGCAAAATGGAGACTCCCAAGGCCATGGCTAACATGTTCTGGTACACGCTCGATGCACCCTACACTCTCGAAAACTCGATCAAGGCAAGAGTAG
>JAEEVB010000037.1 GCA_016287065.1 Muribaculaceae bacterium | reverse complement strand
TATCCGAAGTCCTACACTATGCTCGTCGCACGCAATGCTTCTCACCGCCCAATGAACACTCGCCCACATCGCCTAATCACGAAATTGAGCCTTGAAGCGAGTTCGAGGCACGATTTCGTCAAAAAAGCGGAATCGACAAGCGTGGGTGAAAACCGATACTTCGTGTCGGTTTCACTCACGCACGTCAGCATTTTTACCGCACATCGCCCTGCACATTCCGTTCGGCTTATAGCCGATTTACGGAATTGTTCCGCAGGTCGTCGGGGGCTCTCTAGAGAGAGGTGCGGAAAAGAATGCTTCTTTTCAATCTTTAATTCGTTGATTATCAACGAAACTTGCCTTTTCAAGTGCGGAAAAATTGCAAAAAATGAAAAAATTAACAGTGTTTTTTCTGTAAGAATGCCGATGTACACTGGTTTTACGCACTTTTTTCAGCACCACTCAAAATGTTAAATTTCGAGCCGCTTTTCCTCATTTGGTATCAGAGGACAGCATTATCGCTCGCAATTTTCCATGCTTCAAGAAATAGAAGGTCTGAAATGAAATCATTTTTGTCACATTCTTCGGTAAACCAATACCACCGCACAACATTTTTGCAAGTTTCTGCGATGTCTCGCAATACAAAGCATTAAGCATTGGATTTCGAGGCTTTGTCTCATTGCGAGAAATGCCTCTTGCACGTAAATTTCGCTACCGCACATAGCGCTTTTGAGATTGATGATTTCGGAAATGCTCCGCAGGGCAGTGGGGGCTCTTCAGAGAGAAACCAAAGGGAAAAATTCCCTTTGCAACCCTTAATCGGCTGATTAACAGCCATGTCACTTTTTCAATCCTTTACAAATGGTAAATTTAACAAAAAAACAGCCACAAAAATCCTGAGTGAGTGCCGATGTATACAGGTTTTACGCCCTCTTTGGAACGAGAACCGAAATGTTAATTTATTTCGGAAATTTGGACAGTGGCGCACTCTGCACATTATCGCATATCGGGCAAACCGCTGTCACCCAAAAGAGACAGCGGTTTGCAGAAAGGGGTGTAGTAACATCTATCAGTGATGATATCTCATAGTACATCAAAAACATTCAGTAGTAGAAAAACGGGGCGATGCCAATGAGTTAGACAGATTAGTATGTTTTTGATCGGAGACTAGCGCCCTGGAACTCGATAAAGTTGAACATCTCCCAACAACGATCTGCGATATATGCACCATAATACTGCGCAATGTCTTCGGGCTTTAGGTTTGTTGTGATGTGCGTAACGCTATCACGCCTGTGATCATATCGCAACTGAAGTACAAACTGGATGACATTCAGTTCTGTTCCGAAATACTTTGCTGGCCTAGGCTCTCTCCCCAACTCATCAATGATAAGGTTTATATCATCAGACGTGTACTGTATTAGTGCTGGCTGACCATCAACTGAAAAGATGTTCGCCAATTCACTTGCAGCCTTCAGCCAAATTCCCTTCATACGGAAATCTTCCTTCTTGCTTTCGTGTCGAGCAACTATACTATTCCGGTATTGGCGTAGAGCTTGCAGTATCATACTCTTGCCTAAGCCCAAATCTCCATAAAAGCAAAAGCCTTTGTTGTAATCCAACTTGAGTTTATTATACTCATCGAGTTTCCATACCCAGGCAAAGAGTGAGTTTAAGATGTCTTTGTCAGTTAATTTCGGGTCGAAACGAGGTTCGACCTTATGAAAAGCTTTTAGGAAAAAGGCTATTTCTTTCTCCCAATCAACCGATATGGGCTGTATGAATGGTTGCATTTGCAAGCGGGTTGCTTGTTGTTGTACAATTTCTTGAATTTTCTTTTCCATTGCTGTAATTTTTTTGACTGTTTACTTTGTGTCGAAGCACAGATATGAAATGGTTCTTTGTCCACTCACTGTAGGGAAGATCTTTAAATTCCCATTCTGCGATAATTACTGCAGCGAGTTCCATGTATTGTGCTTTTGTTATACTGCAACTCTTACATGCGAGCTCAATGTTGCGGTCAATCATCACTTCATGTTCAAATTTTTCTCTTATGTGTGCATATCTATCGTCGTCGACGTTGTTATTTAATAGTTCTTTATTATTAATAGGTGTAACCTGCTGCCCATTAACTATGGGTGGTGCGGTTAATTGACCAGAGGTGTCGTTTGAACAGCTGGTTAATTGTCTAGAGCTCTCGTTTGAACAGCCAGTCATTTGACTAGGGGTCAAGTTCCATCCGAGAGCATCTTTCGAAGCTTCATAGACCGTCGTCATCCCTGGCATATGCCTTACGGATATCAAACCTAATTTCTCAAGTTTGATTATGGCTCGACGCCAAGTTTTATCGCCGATATGTAGCGTCATACAGGCAGAACGCACAGAATACCTATACCCGTTAGGCATGGAAGCTATGTAGCACCATACCGCTTTTTCAGCAATGCTAAGTACTGATGAACGGATAATAGCGTTCGGAACTTTTGTGAAACCTTTGTTGTGCATAGTTACAATCACTTAAGAGAACCATCGATAGGTAGCTATACGTCTTCATGGAGACGGAGCGCGCCGATGCTTGAATGTTGAACTTTATTTTCCATAATGAAGCCTTCCTTTAAATTTTACAGCCGGCGAGACGTTCGATGTCACTCTTGCGGTAGCGGCGTTTGCCGCCAATCTCCACCTTCTTGAGGATTCCGTTCTGGTCCCAGCGGTAGAGCGTCATCTTTGACACCGACAGCAACTTTGCCGCCTCGTCAATGGTTAACAACTTGTCGCTGCTGGCAGCGGCCTCCGCTTGAATCATGGCAATAGACTTTGCCTCGATTAAAATCTCTTGGGCAAATGCCTTCAAGTCCTCCGAAGAAACTTGGAGGATGACATTTTTTTCTGTGCATAATATGTCTTTTATATTACTCATTTTATTATATCACTCCACTCGGTAGGCCATCTACTGTGAGTGTGCGTTCACACCTGCAACGTCTTTGGTAGGTTGGCGCCTCCAGTGCGTTACCAAATGTGACGCTGCAAAAGTAGTCTGAGGGCTTGAATTACTAAAAGACACGTTTTATACATATATAGATAATGCGCCCAATCAAATTATTTTATTAACTTTGCATCATTAATTTACAAACAATAACAATGTGCTAACACATGAATTCGTTTGATAATAGGTTCCAAAGCGATGATGATTGCTATGCATATCTTGCTGCAATCAAATGGAACGGCAATCATTATGAATGTCGCAAATGTGGCAACACGACCTTCCACAAAGGTCGCTCGCCTTATTCTCGCAGATGCAATCGATGCAAGTATGATGAGAGTGTAACGGCTGGAACCATTTTCCATCGACTGAAGTTTCCGATACTTACCGCATTTAACATCATCCATCTCATGGCAACTTCAAGCAAAGAAATTACATCGGTGGAATTGTCACAACAATTTGGGATAACTCAGACAACAAGTCTGATGTTTAAATACAAAGTTCAATCGGTAATGGGGAGGATAACACCTCGAAAACTGCAAGGAGATGTTGGCATCGGTTTCTTTGACATTCAAACTGAACGCGAAGACGATTTTTTCTGGCTGATACGCAAATCGAAAAAACGAATCCTCATAGCTGTTGAAGTCAAAAACCGAAAAGTGGTTAAAGCGATTAGTCAAATTGTTGATGGCATAAAACCCGACTATGTCAGGCAGATGATTAATGAGCATGTTTCGCCATCTGCTCAAATAACGATAGCTGATGGAGGGGAACGCGGATTCAAAAAACTAGCGAAGGAGTATGGGTCATTAACTGTCTATTACGGATGGGGACATCTCAACAGGTATTTCGCCAGTTTCAAACAGTGGATTGATGATGAATTCAAACAACGATATTCGTTTAATCATTTGCAGGACTATTTAGACGAATACAATTTCAGAACCAACTATCGCCGAAATCCGCAACGAAATTTTGACATTGTCATGCGGGCGATGATGAAAAAAGAGGAAAGATAGCCAACGGATAGGGCCACTTTTTCTGAGCCAAAGGACACTATGCGATGAAGGTCATTTTTTAATTAGAGTGAAATTAAGTCGTCAAAAAGTCGTCAATTTTAGGGACATAAAACAAGCAAGTCACTGAAATTCAGCGACTTGCTCAAAATTTAGGTGTCCAAGATGAGAGTCGAACTCACACGCCCAATCGGGCACTACCCCCTCAAAGTAGCGCGTCTACCAATTCCGCCACCTGGACATGAGGTTTAAAACCTGAGCGAAAGACGGGACTCGGACCCGCGACCTCGACCTTGGCAAGGTCGCGCTCTACCAACTGAGCTACTTTCGCGAATATTGTGTTTCAAAGAACTTGGAGCGAAAGACGGGACTCGGACCCGCGACCTCGACCTTGGCAAGGTCGCGCTCTACCAACTGAGCTACTTTCGCAGTCGCACAATTTTTAATTGCGGGTACAAAGTTAATGCCTTTTCCTGAAATGAGCAAAAATATGAGCAAAAATTTTTCAGAAAAGATGAATTATTTTCTTCGCCCCAAAAGCGAGAAGAACTCATTGCGCACCGTAACATCCTCGAATGCACCACGATACTGCATCGTGACGGTAGTCGACTCCTGCTTCTCCACTCCACGCATCTTCATGCACAGGTGCTGCGCTTCACACACCACAATCACGCCACGGGTGGCCAGATTGTCGTACACAATGTCGCACACCTGCTGGGTGAGGCGCTCCTGCACCTGCAGGCGGCGGGCAAAACCTTCAACCACGCGTGCCAGCTTGCTCAGGCCCACAATCTGTCCGTCGGGCAGATAACCGACCGACATCTTGCCGAAGAACGGCAGCACATGGTGCTCGCATTGCGAGTAGAACTCAATGTCTTTTACAATCACCATCTCTGAGCCTGGATGCTCAAAAATGGCCGATTTGATGATGGCTTCATTATCTTGCTGATAGCCCAGTGTGTTCTCGAGCAGGGCCTTGGCAGCACGCTGCGGTGTTTTCACGAGGCCCTCACGAGTAGGGTCCTCGCCAATGAGTTTAAGGATTTCTTGATAGTGATGGGCTATTTTGTCAACCCTTTCTTGATTATAGACAAATTGTTTAATCATTACTCCCAAACGTTAATGTTATCGGTCACCAAAATGATGTCGGACAGGTATTTAGGGAAGGACCTTTTCACCTTGCGCAGTGCTTTCTGGGCTTCTTCCTTCGACTTGAAGTCGCCAATGCGCAACCTCCACTGGGGTGCTACATAAGAGATGTAGGTGCGGTAGTGCGGATACTTCAAGGCCACTTCACGGGCACGCTTGCGTGCCTCGTTGCGTCCTTGCAGGCTACTGCTGAAGTAGACCTGGATGCGATAACCGGCCGCACGCTTACGCACCGACTGGTTCGACAGTTTGAAGTCCTTCGAGGTCTTGCGGGTTGTCGTTGAAGTTTTCGACGACTGGTCGCTACTGCTCGACTTCGTTTCGGTGGTTTCGTGTTTTTCTTGCGACGATGCCTTGGTTTCAGTTTTGCGTGTTTCACTCACCTTGGGCTTATCGTCTTGTTTCTTCTGTGTTGAGGTACTCTGGCGGTTAGTGAGCCCAGAGGGCGCATTAACGGTGACTTGGGCATACGACACCGAGCCCCATGCGAGTGCAAAGGCAAGGAGAGCCACAGTCATCAAACGGTGTAAATGCAATTTAACCATAGTACAAAGTGTTACATTATATACAACTTGCGGCAAAGATAATAAAAAATTTACCTTTGGAACAAAAAACCAGGGCTTTTCGTCATCAGAAGGCTGTGACGATGCCCATGAAGTCGGCAGCCTTGAGCGAAGCGCCACCAATCAGTCCGCCATCAATGTCGGGCTTGGCGAAGAGTTCGGGGGCATTGCTGGGCTTGCAGCTTCCGCCATAGAGGATGGTCATGTCGTCGGCCACCTTGTCGCCATATTTCTCGGCAATGAGAGCACGAATCATGGTGTGAACTTCCTGAGCCTGGTCGCTGGTAGCGGTCTTGCCGGTGCCAATTGCCCAGATGGGCTCATAAGCAATCACGATGTCGGCCATCTGCTCGGCAGTGAGGTGGAACAGCGACTCGCTGATCTCGGCCTTGATAAAGTCGGCATAGTTGCCAGCTTCACGCAGTTCAAGGCTCTCGCCGCAGCAGAAGATCACCTTCAGCCCGTTTTCCAGAGCCAGGTCAACCTTCTCCTTGAGCATCTCGTTGGTCTCGTTGAAGTACTCACGACGCTCTGAGTGACCCAGAATCACATAGTTGGCACCTGTCGAGGCCACCATGGGAGCGCTCACCTCACCGGTATAGGCACCCTTCACATGGTTAGCGCAGTTCTCGGCTGCAAGGCCCACTTTATTGATGTCGATCACGGCCTTAACAGCAGTGAGGTGGGTGAAAGGAACGCCTATCACCACATCACATTTCAGACCCTTGGCAGCAGCCACAGCATCGTTCACTTCTTTTGCCAGATTCACGCCTTCGGGAACGGTAGTGTTCATCTTCCAGTTACCCGCAACAATGTTTTTTCTCATTATGATTTATTTAAAATATGTTTGTTTGTTATTGTTTAGACTCAAAAAACGGTGCAAAGTTAATTGCTTCGCAAGAATTTACCAAAAAAAGCGAATGCAAAGTGCCGGAAAGACCTCAATCCTCAGAGTTCTCGGGGTTCTCGGAAACCTCAGTAGTCTCAGTGGTCTCAGTTGCCTCAGTGGTTTCCTCGGCTTTCTCGCCACGCCCCTTGCGCCACAGCATACCCACCAGCACATGCGTGCGATTCAACACCAGCAATGCCAGCAACGCCAGCAAGAAGAGCCAAGTAGCCTTCTTCAGCACATCGGCAGGCCTGTAGTCGTCGTTGAGTTTAGCCAGCGGCAGATTGTCGTCGCGCAGCATGTCGGGGTCAAGCGAGGCCAGAGTGCGCTTCCACACAATCTGACCGTCATGCAGCAGCACCACTGCCGGATTGCCTCGAGCTATGATCTTCACGTCGCTATCATCCATGTTATAGGTGGGATAACTTGCCATCGAAATATCGTTCCACTCAGCCATTTCACGGGTCGTGGCAGGTGTCAATGCCGCCACTTGAGCGCCTTGTTTCTCAGCTTTTTCAGTGAGGTTGTTGATTACAAAGGTATAGGCAATGTTCACGCCCGGCAAGTCGGGGAAAAGATAAAGCAGCACGTCGCCCTCGCTGGTGAGCACATCTTCTGTCACATCGGTGCCGTTTTCAAACACAGCCAGCGGCTGTTCCAGCACCCTACCCTTGGGTTGCTTGCCCTCCTTGTACCGGCGGTCCACATAGTTCCATCCGCTATCGTCATCAGGCGCACTGTCGATGCTGAATTCCTGCTGCACACCATCTTTTTCATAGATGAATACATAGTCATCCTCATTGGTTTCAGGTTCGGCCTGCACGCCTATCTTGGCGCCCACAGGATAAGGCCTATAGTCAATCATGGGCTGCTTGAAATAGCCATTGTAGGCAATCACAGCCACATAGGCAACAGCAATCACGCCCACTACCCAGTTCACGGCGGGACCATACACTCCCGCAACGCGCTTATTGAACATGAGCAGGTAAATGAGAGCGGGCACTATGAGCAGATTCTTGAAGAAGGTGCCCCAGTTGCTCATCACAACGGCATCGCCAAAACAACCGCAATCGGGCACAGCATCGGTGATGGCCAGCCACAGTGTGAGCGGTAGCATCACGGCCATCATGCATAGCAGCAACACTGGCGCACTGCGTCTGTACGAACCCACCAGAATAAACAGGCCCAACATAAACTCCAGAGCCGCCAGAATAAAGGCAAATGCCAGAGCTGCGGGCACCAGCTGGTCAAATCCCAGCACACCAAAGTATTCGGTGAACTTATACATGCCTCCCCACGGGTCAATGGCCTTGGCAAAACCCGAGAACATGAAGGTGAGGCCCAGCAACACGCGCAGAACCCATACAATCACAGGGTTCCACTTGCTCGCCGCCACGGCTTCGCCCCACTGAGGCATCTTGAATTTCAACAGTTTCATCTCTTCAGTTTTTCAATAGAGCATCACGATTCAGTGCCCTCATAATGTCTGATGAGTGCAAATACGGCATAGTTAATCATATCCTGATAGTTAGCGGCAATGCCTTCTGACACCAGCGTCTTGCCGCAGTTGTCCTCAATCGACTTGGTGCGCTGCACCTTGGTGAGGATGAAGTCGACATAACTGCTGATGCGCATATCGCGCCAAGCTTCGCCATAGTCGGTATTTTTGGCTATCATCAGGTTCTTCGTCTCGGTGATGTATTTGTCATAGAGTTCCAAAGCCTTTTCACGAGTCATGTCGACCGTGTCGCTAAAACCTTGCTCAAGCTGGATGAGCCCAATCACACCATAGTTCACAATGCCCACAAACTCGCTATAGATGTCGTCATCTACCATAGCCTCACCATTGAGCATAATGGTGCGTATGCGTTTGGCATTGATAAAAATCTGGTCGGTGATGGTGCGAGGCTGCTCAATGCGCCATGAGGGTCCATAATCCCTCATTTTGAGTTTAAAGAGGTTGCGGCACTCCACAATCACCTGGTCATATTGTTCGTTAGTGTTTGCCATAAATTTGCGTTTCACAAAAATGCATTTTAACTTGCAAATTTACAAAGGTTCTGCAACTTATGCAACCCCCTGCCTGTAAAAATGCTTGTTCAATGTCAATCTTGCTCCAGAATTCCGTTTGCTACTTGCAAGGCGGTGAGCATCGACACACCCTGTCGACATGCGAGCTTAATCGAGCTGGTATTGCTCAAAATGCTGCCCACAGCGTAGAGGTTCTCAATGGTTCGCCCGTGCTTCGATGTGCGGAAACGCTCGTCGGTGCGCACCCCAAAGTTGGTGTAGGGTTGCAGGCTCAGCACATCGCTTGTGGTCCACTGCTGCGGGTCGTCAAGCGCGTCAATATCAAGGTCAAAGATGGGTTCGGCCACGCGGTCGAAACGTGCTTCGAGGCCTTTCACACCAAACGAGCCCGAGGCAATCACGTAGTGGTCGGCCTGCAGCAGGTCGTGTGCGACGTGTTTCGACGACTTGATAGACATGATGCGGTCGTTCTTGATGGTGGCACTCATGGCGCGATCGCCTTCAAACAGCGTACCTCCCAACGAGGAGAACCATGCGCGCAACTTGGTCGAGAGTTCGTTACCTGCACAGGTGGGCGGCAATGTGGGCACCACACTCAACCGCCTGTCCAGCCTCTCATTCATCTCAGTCAATTCCTTATCACCAAAGATGTGAGGCACCAGCACAGGGCATTGCCCCTCAAAGCCATCAAGTTGCTTGAGCAGCGCTTCTCCCTGCTCCTGACTTGCGAGCACCGGAGCCCTGAGGGCCGCTTTGCCTACCGAGGTAATGTTGAGCATCAGTTCTTTTGTCTCCACTTCGGCGCCCGCCTTACGCAAACCCTCTGCAAGAAACTCTACAGGAAAATCGATGTAGGGCTTATAGTGAGCCACCACAAATTGTTTTCCCTCAAGACAGGGAGTCTTGAAAGCAGTCAAGTGGATAGGTCTGAGCCATGTGGGTTTGAGCGCGCCCATGGGGGTGAGTCTATACTGATTAGTGATAGTTCTTGGTTGTATCGATGATGCTATTGACCCAGCATAATCTTGCGGTTCAAAGACCAGATCATTAATCATTGAACAAGCCTGGCCGGCGAGTTGCTCGATGCGTTCCATGCCGTGTGCTGCCACAATCTTGGAATATGGGTGCTTGGGGTCGAGATGGCCGATTGCCTCAAGAGGGTGCTCAACCACATTACCGTCGCTGTCATAACCAAGCAAGTCGAAACAGCCGCTATGCATGGGCAGGGTGCCGTGTCCTGGTGCAAGAACTGCCACACGCTTGCCCGCTTGGGCCAGAGCGATGGCACAGGTCATGCCACTCAGTCCTGCTCCTATTACTATTACATCGTAGGTCATTGCTTCACCTCCTTTTTAACGGTTTTCATAATCTGGTCCACTCCGCACAGGTCTTGATACACCAAGGCGGTATTATAGGCTTCACTCAAAGTGTCGCTCCAAGTCACAGGTCGCATGCCTTTCCAGCGCTCGTTCATGAAGTTCACAAGTCGCTTCATCGCCTCGTCTTCACCCTGACGGGCGCACATCTTGCGGGCTACACGGCAGGCACATATCCGACCCTGGCAAGGCCCCATGCCCAGACGGGTGCGGCGCCTCAGTGCATCAAAGTCCACATCATCGTCCTCGTTCAAAATGGTTTCAACTTCACGCTCGGTCACGCCTTCGCAGGTGCACAGCAAGCGGTTGTTCTTGTCGTGTCGCCAGGGCTTTGATATGGTGAAATCGTGCCACGTGGTCGATTTTGAGGTGGCCACATTGTCGCTGCCAGGCAGCGAAGTTGTAGCTGTGGCGCAACGCCGGCGCAAGTGCAGTTTCTTGCAGGCCAGGTCGGTCGCCATTTGCGCCATGAGCCTGTAAGTCATCATTTTTCCACCTGTGATGGTAATGAAATTCTCCACACCATCGCGCTCGCTGTGGTCGATGCACGAGATACCACGGCTCACATTGCGGCCGGTGGGGTCGTCATCGTCGGCAACAAGGGGTCGCACACCTGCATAGGCTCTTAAAACGCGTGTGTGAGCAATGGCCGGTGCCAGTTTCACGCCCTCGGTGAGCAACATTTGAGCCTCTTCTACCGTAACGCTCATATCCTCAATTTCCTCGATAGGCACGCGACGGCTTGTAGTGCCCAGCACACACACATTGCCGGTTGGCACCAGTATGTCGGCATTGGCAGGCTTGCGGCATCGGTTAATCACCATCTTGTTCACGCGCTGGCCCAGCAGCAGCAACGCCCCGCGGGCAGGAAGCATTTTGAGTTCCACCCCTGCGAGTTTGGCAATCAGGCAACTCCAGATGCCTGCGGCATTAATCACCACGCCGGCATCCACCCGTTTCTGTTCGCCACTGAGGTTGTCGCGCAAAGTCACTGCAGTCACAGTGTTCTGGTCGCGGTGAATGGCCACCACCTCGTGATAAGTGAGCACCGTGGCACCGTGCAGCTGTGCGTCGAGCACATTGCTCATGGTGAGCTTGAAGGGGTCGATCGAAGCGTCAGGCACCAGCACCGCACTCACAAGGGTTGGATTCACTGCCGGCTCAATGCGACGCGCCTCGGCGGCGTCAATCACCTCGGCATTGATACCCGCCTCGTGGCACGACTCTACCAACCGGGCCTGGTAGGCAAGGTCGTCTTCGGGCAACGAGATAAACAGGCCGCCCGTGGGTTCAACACAGTGCCGGGCAATTCGGCACAATATTTTGTTCTCTTCGATGCATTCGCGGGCATTCTCCAGGTCGGTCACCGCATAACGTGCGCCGCTGTGCATCAGTCCGTGATTGCGGCCCGTGGTACCATAGGTCAAGTCATGACTCTCCACAAGCAGCGTGCTCATGCCGCGCATGGCGCAGTCACGCGCCACACCAGCACCCGTCACGCCGCCGCCCACAATCACCACATCATATTGTGAAAGCAATTTCTCTGTCATCTGCAATCTCTTTATCCCGATTCAATCAAGGTTTTTCACTCGGGGTTACAACTTTGCCACAAAGATAGTGCAAATCAAGGGCAGAACCAAATTTATTTAAGTTATGCCGAGATGCAGCAGTTGTCTAAAAGACAAGGTTTATTTCAACAGTGTTTTGATAGTCATTTATTCTGCTTCGCAATCGTCAGCCTCGTCATACGAGCTGATAGTCATGTTGAGCTGGTTGATATTGAATTCTATCAAATCGTTGCGTTGTTTGCTCTGTTCAAGCAGTGAGAGCATCTGCTTGAGCTGGTCAATGTCTATTTCGGAGATGAAATTCACATCAACAGGCTCGCTGAAAAGCCAGTCACAATGTTTAATGCCTCCTTTAACCCTCTGTTGCCATTTACTGCTGTAAGCCTCTTGGCTATCGGCAGCAAAAAGCACATAGTAGGGGTTCTCCTCTTGATATTGCTCCAAGCAAGCAATCATTGTCACCGTTTCGCCCAGTTTCTTCACCACATAGTCACACGAATGAATGTAAGGTGATTTGGGAAACTTCGAGGTGTAGCGGTTAATTTTACCTTTTTCACGAGTGAGCACAAGTTCGGTATTGTCGCTGTCATAGTAATATACATATCCATCGGGCAACACTTCCTTGAGCTTAAATACTTGGATTTGGTTGCACAAAACGGGAGTCTTTGACAGGTCAATCGTCTCCTGGCTGGCAGCACCGAGGCAGAATAATGCAAAAACAACGCAAATGGTTGCCTTGCGCAAAGCGTTAAGTAATTGTATTTGTCTCATAATCATAAATTTTTGCTACAAATATATATATAATATCTCAAAACGCAAGTTTTTTTTAGAAAAAGGCCTTTCCTCGAAAAAGACACGGCTCATGCACTTGGCGAGCCTGCTCGTTGTCGAGCAATTTTATCTGGCAGGTACTTTCATCAAAAACATAAGAAATTATAGATATCGCCTGCTAAAGAAAAAGGGTTCAAAAATAGTGAAATTAACAAAAATGAGCTATCTTTGCATCAACAAAACATTTTCACATTTAATTTATTAACCCATTAAAGTTTAAAAAAGTTTTATGAAAAAGTTATTTCTGATGTTGATGGCTGTTGCAGCCCTTACATTTGTTTCGTGTGACAAAGGCAACAAAGGTGGCGAAGGTTCTCAAGCAGCTCAAGAAGAAGAGTTCAAGGGCCAGGCATTCGAAGGTGCTAAATTCACTATGCAATTCCCCGAGTGGATGAAGACCACCTACACCAGCGACGATATCATGAATGCTGCCGACACCACTGGTGGCGAAATCAAAATGGACGCAACTTTCAGCGATTTCCCCTGCAAACCCGAAGACTTCAAGAGGTATGCCGAGAATATGGGTGTCAACCCCATGTTCAAGGATTACAAGTTTGACGAACCCGTCATCAACGACAACATCATGACCTTCAAGGGCGTGCTTGGCGAGGATGCCATGACCTGCTTTGTGGTTTATCTGGGCGAGAAGGCTGGCGTAGCTGGTTCGTTCAAGTATCCTGTTGCCAAGGCTGCCGATGCCGAGAAGGTGATCATGCCTGTGATCAAGACCATCCAACTCAAGAAATAAATCACACCCTCTCCCGATGTCACTCATCGGGCCCGTGATTTCAAATCCAAAAAGGCTGAGCCCCCAAGCTCAGTCTTTTCTTTGACCTAAACCCAACTGTCTTACTGCAACACAACGAGGCAAACACAGTTTAGAGGTTACTCTCCCACTCCTCATGGAGCCTGTACCACTTCTCGCTATGAGCACCTAAAGCACCTATCTGCCGAGGATGAGCCAAAGGAAGCAATCGGTATTCTTTTCCATGGATAACAACCGGCGAGCATTTGCCATAACCATACAAATCCACATATTCCTGCAAAGTCTTAAATTTCACATCAGCCACTCGATTAATAAACTGCAGAATTGCGATATCACCAAGCAGAATCAACAACTTTGCCTGCGATTCTTCCAATTCTGAAACAATTTCCTCACTGCGTGATTTGTCACAAAAAAGTGTCGGCCTTTTTGGAACAGTCACAGCATTCAGACCATACTGGCTGATTTTTGGATTATACTCCTTCTCTATCACTCTCAACTGGCCTGGATTCAACCTTGTTTCAGGCAAGAGGTCACACAACCACGCATCTCCACGCACCCATCCCAGTGGGGCAAGAATGTGATCATCTAAAACTTTTGCCGACGGACCATTAAGATGACTGCCTGCTGGTTCAAGTGTACCCAGTTCTTCTGGGATATGAATTCTGCCAATAATCTCTGACGCTTCTTGCGGGTTCCCATCCCAAAAAATCCGTGGTTCGCTTGCCACTGCAAGAGCAGGGCACACCACTTTACCATCTTTTTTCCATCGTGCATGAACTGCACTTGCATACACACCAAGCACGAAAACCTTGTTGGG
>JAEEVB010000036.1 GCA_016287065.1 Muribaculaceae bacterium | reverse complement strand
GAGGTCGAACTTGAGCCGCACAAAATTCACGACAACCCATACGGACTTGAGGCGTACAATAATCACGACGCCTTCATCGTTCCTTTTTCTCTTAAGATCATCACCAGCAAACATTGATTTGCAATTGAGTCATTTCATACCGCATTCTGTTATTTGTGGGGGAGGGAGTAATATATCAAAGAGCGCTTGCGCGGGTGGGCGTGAGGGCAAAGATAGGGGATTGAGAGGGCAGTGAGAATGGTGATAACACAGTTTAGTGGAATAGTAAACGAGTATTTGATGGTATATCCCCTCGGCGTCGATGTTTTTCTCTCGCAAAAAGCACAAAAAGGAGCCTCAAAAAGCCGCGCGGTGCGCGGTTATTTTGCAATGCTGGCGAGGGGTTAATCCTCTCACAAAGCGGGTGGCACACAAAGCCGGCTGGCGCCGGTTGTTTTTTCAATGCGGACGAAAGGTTCATCATCTCACTGAGCTCGACACAAGGCTGCGCGGGGCGCGGTTATTTTTTATGTGGTAATGTTTCAACAAATAAATTCCGGACACAAAATTGGGGCGCTTTTTTACCAACAAAAAACAAGATGAATTGAAGAAAAATGCTTTTTGTTGATTATTAGAAGATTACAGAGTGTTAAATGAACTCTTAAATTTGGTGTGTTCTTTTATTATTTATAAATTTGCGTTGTGCAAAGACATAAAAACTATACGCATCATGAAACTTTCTCAATTGCTCAAATGCTATTTGCTGGCTCTGCTGCTGAACGCTCTGCCACTCAGTGCCACAGCCTACGACTTTAAGGTCGATGGGCTTGCCTATAATATCAACAGCGATGGCAAATCGGTGAGTGTGACCTGCGATACTACGGCTTCAACAAATTACCCCAATTTATATGGTGTGGTAAGTATTCCCTCAACAGTCAAATACAATAAAAAGACCTATAAAGTTACTGCAATAGGTGATTATGCTTTCAATGGTTGTACTGGTCTGACTGGCGTGGATATTCCAGAAACTATTGAATACATCCGATCACATTCCTTTTCATTCTGTCAGAATTTAACAGAAATAGTTATTCCAGATAATGTGATAGGCCTTGGTTCTTATTCCTTTGAGGGATGTATCGGCCTGAAAAAACTATCCATTGGTTCTAAAGTGAGTGCAATTAATGGAGTCTTCAAAGGGTGTACTGGTTTGACTGAACTGATATGGAACCCCGTTAATTGTTTTGATATGGGCGATTTCCCTAAAGAAAACATTTCTTCTTTGTCAATTGGTCCAAAAGTTGAAGTAATACCTTATAATTTTTTGAGTGGATCAAAAATAACTAGTTTGACTGTTCCCAACTCTGTTATCTCAATCCAAAGTTGTGCATTTGCAGATTGTGGCGAATTGACCGATGTAGTTATAGGTAACGCAGTGTCTGTGATAGGAAGTGAGGCCTTTTCTGGATGTTCGAAATTGACCCGCCTTACTATTGGGGAATCGGTTAATTCTATTGATGATGAGGCATTTTCGGGTTGTTCAAATCTAGCCGAATTAACTTGGAACGCCATTGATTGTCGCTTTTATAATAGAAACATTCCCAAGAATGCGATAAATAGGGTCACCATAGGCTCAAAAGTAAAGAAAATACCTGATTATTTTTTAGATGGTTCGTTAATAACAAATGTGATTCTTCCCAACTCCGTCACCACTGTGGGCGAGAGTGCATTTGCTGGTTGTGCTGAATTGACCGACATTGTGATTGGAAAAACAGTTAATGTTATAGGCTAAAATGCATTTGCTGGGTGTGTGGGCGTAACCAAGATTTCATGCTATCCATCAAAAGTGCCATCAATAGCGAGCAACACTTTTTTTGAAATCAACAAAAATGTGTGTGAACTTCACGTGCTGGCTGGTTGTTATCAAAGCTATAGAGATGCTGATTATTGGAATCAGTTCTATATCATCATTGAAGATCTAGAGGTGCCGATGGTTCCCGGTGATGTTAATGGTGATGAGAATGTGAACGTGAGCGATGTGACCACGCTGGTGAACATGATTCTGGGTGTTGTGGCCAAGGATGAGCAGGTTGCCGACATCAATGGCGATGGCAAGGTGAATGTCTCAGATGTGACCGCCCTTATCAACATCATCCTAGGCGTAAAATGAAAGAGCCGACTAAACATAGTAAAACACAAAAATTTTTTATATAAAAAAGCGGTTTTTTTAGATAAAGTACCATAAACATTAATGATATGAAAACATTCTTATTATCAGCTTTTCTATTGGTTGTTGGCGCATCAGGTTTTGCCCAAGAACTGAACATGAAGTGGGGGAAACCCACTGACGAAGAATTGAATATGACATCGTATGCGCAAGACCCTGAAGCCGATGCTGTGGTTTTATGCAAAACAACAGATGTGATGTATGATTATGTCGTGAATAAATTCAAAGTTAATTATGATATTAAATGCCGAGTAAAAGTATTGAAAGATGCAGGCAAGGAATGTGCCAACGTGACAGTTCCATTTCATTATAACAATCGAAAATTAGATAATTGCGAGATTGTGAGCAAAGTGAAGGCCACAGCCTATAATATTGAAAACGGTAAACTGGTGAAAACCAAGATGGACAATAGCATGGTTTTCTATGAGGATGTCAGCAAGAAGACACGGCTACTCAAGTTTTCTGTTCCCCAGGTGAAACAAGGCACAGTCATTGAATATGAGTTTACCATCATCAGCGATTTTCCCTTTAATATTAAAGACTGGAATGCGCAAGCGTCAATCCCTGTGCGTTACACCAGCTATCATATTAGAATACCTGAATACTTCAAATTCAATGTCTCGGAAACCGGTTTTGAATCGCTTACTCACAAAACAAACACCACACCTATGAGATTTTCGTTGGGAAATGGTGAGGGAATTTCATGTGAAGGTGCCGATTATACTTTCATCGGCGAGAATCTGCCGGCACTCAAAAAAGAGAAATATGTTTACAACGAACTGTCTTATGGAACCAAAGTTGGAATTGAGCTGAGCGAGATAAGCATACCAGGATCCTACTACAAGAATTTTACAACAACATGGGAGGATATTGACCAGATGCTTCTTAACGATGATGATTTTGGCGGAAGGCTTGGCAAGAATCCACTCAAAAAGCAGATGACTGAAGCAGGCATCTACAACATCACAGATGATGAAGAAAGAATAGCCGCCACATGCAAACTGCTGAGAAGTCTTGTGAAATGGAACGATAAAACCTCTTGTTTTGCCGAGTCGGCGAGCAAGGTGCTTAAAGAAGGAACAGGCTCCAATGCCGATATTAATTTCATTCTCATCAATATGTTGAATGATGCGGGACTAAAAGCTGTTCCTGTGGTTTTACGCACCCGAAACGATGGCATCATGCCAATCGCTCACCCCACCTACGAGAACCTTACTTCAATGATCGTGAAAGTGTCGAATGGCAGCAATGTGTGGTATATCGACGGCTCGTCGGTTGACGGATACTTGAATGTGTTGCCCGACATAATGATAGTGGAATCGGCACGCAGTGTTGAAAAGAACGTGCCAGGAGAGTGGATAGACTTGACAAAAGCAAGTGTAAGTAGAGTAAACACCTCAATCGTGGGAGCAATCTCGGCCGATGGCACCATTCAAGCCGAAAGGACAAGCCGATATTCAGGAAGGGCCGCCGCCCAGATGAGGGAGAAGTTCAGACTTGCCAATGACAGTATCGATTTCATGAGAAAGCTTCCTGAGTTTGAAAACTCTGAAATCGAATCTTACCGGCTTGAGGGTCATAAAGATTTCACGAAAAATGTTGGCGAGAGTATCATATTCAAGTCTTCTTGCAGCACCGTAGGCGGCAAGTTATTGCTCATGCCCCTGCTGTACAAACTGTTTGAAGAAGCCCCGTTCACGTCACCTGAGAGGAAACTGCCCATAGAGTTTCCCTGTTTGTCAATTACTAACACCAGCACATCATTCACTATTCCAGATGGCTATAGTGTTGAAAAAATACCAGACCCAATTTCGCTTAAAATGCCAGATGGCAGCATGAGTTTTGTGATGATAATAGGCGTTGAAGACAACATCATTAACACTCACTGCCAAATGCAATGCAATAAGGTGTTGTTCTCGGCACAGAATTATGCGCAACTTAAGGAATTCTTTGATACAATCATTAAAAAGTCGGAAGATATAGTAGTTATTCAAAAGAACTGATAATAGTGTGCCATGAAACGCTACTCTCTCATCATCATTATATTTTGCTTGGCTATTTGTGTGGCCCAGGCTCAACAGAACTACGATGCAATAGTCGACGAATCATCAACTAATGTGGTTTGTAAGGACTTGAAGAATGCAACCATATCAGAAAAAAGGGTTGTTACCATACTCAATGAGAATGGTAAAGATCTTGCAAGTCTCGATATCGTTTGCAACAAATGGAACAAGGTGGTCAGTTTTGCCGGCACTATAACAGACCGAGATGGAAAAGTGGTGCGCAAAGTGGGCAAATCAGAACTTGTCAGAAGTGATTATTCAACAGAGTTGGCATCGGACTATTATCACCAGTATTTTGATTACACGCCCCCACGTTATCCCATCACAATCACCTATGAATGGAAAATGAGTGTGTCGAATGGATTTATCTCCTTTCCCACCTTTTCACCTGTTACAGCGTATCGCACAAAAGTGACGCATGCCACATATTCTCTTTCATTATCAAGTGGCATGACTTGCAGGTACAAAGCTGTCAATGCCCAGCCACAAGTTACTGAGCGCACTACCGAGAAAAACGGCACCGAAATTACAGTGGAGATGAATGATTTGGCTCCTATTGAGCGCGAAGACTATTCGTTGCCTCTGGTTGAACGATTGCCACTGGTGTTTTTCTCCCCCGACCAGTTTGATTATATGGGTTCGCAGGGCGGTTTCTCCAATTGGCAAGATCTTGGGCAGTGGCTATATGCTCTGAATGCCAACAGAGACGAACTGAGCAGCGAGTTTAAAAACAAACTGCATGCTCTCACCGATACCTGTTCGACCGACAAGTCGAAAATAGCTGTACTGTACCAGTTGCTCAAAGAAACCACACGATATGTGAGCATTCAGTTAGGCATAGGGGGCTTCCAAGCTGCCACAGCACAAGAAGTGCAACACAGTGGTTTTGGTGACTGCAAGGGACTTACCAATTTCATGCAGGCAATGCTCAAAGAAGTTGGTATAAACTCCAACTACACGATTATCAGCACAGATAACAGGCACTTGTATGGTGACTTTGCTTCAGTCAATCAGTGCAATCATGCCATTCTGCAGGTGCCTTTGAGCAACGATACACTATGGATAGAATGCACAAATCCCTCACTCCCGCTTGGTTATGTTCATGACCATATAGCCGGGCACAATGCAATAGTTGTGACATCTGAAGGCGGCAAGTATGTCACATTGCCTCAATATCCCGACTCAGCGAACTTGCAGTTGAGCATCGTTGATATTACAGTAGATGAAGATGGAAATGCAGACCTGCAAATCAAACAAAAGTCGACCAATCATCAATATAGAGTGAAATCACAACTTGTTGATGCGACAGAACGACAGAAAAGTGACTATCTGCTGGAATCGTTAAGTATTCCGCGGGCTACGGTTAAATCGTTGGAAATTAGTGAGAACAAAACTCCTTATACAACACCAGGCCTTGAAGTGGATGCACAATTGTCCATTTCCCGATATGCCAACTCAACCGGGGAACGATTAGTCATTCCCGTAAACCCCATACACAAGAGATACTATGCTGTGCTGTCCAGACCCCAAAGAGATGGCATAGTGTGTATCAGACAGGGTTATCGCGACGAAGAGATTATTAGTATATCGATACCTGAAGGTTACTCGATTGAAGGCGTTCAGCCGGATTTCATTCTGGAAAAGCCTTTTGGTTCGGTGCGTGTGAAGGTGGCTGTAAAAGACAGGCAGGTGACCATTCACACTGCGCTGCAGATGAGAAGCGGTTCCTACTCATCAGAGGAGTTTCAGCAGCTTTATGACTTTGAGAAAAAGGTTAAATCAATTTATAATGAAAAATTAATCGTTAAGAAATAAAAGCTTCAAAAGGGGTAGATAAAAAGAGAAGGGCACCACGATTGTGGTGCCCTTCGGTTATGCTTTCAAGAAGCGAGCTTGAAATTATGCTTCAGCAGCGGGAGCCTCTTCGGCAGGAGCCTCGGCAGCTTCCTCAGCGGCGGGAGCCTCTTCGGCGGGAGCAGCGGCAGCAGCAGCTTCGGCCTCAGCCTTAGCCTTTGCGGCAGCGATTTCAGCTTTCTTCTTAGCCACGGCCTCGGCCTTGGCTTCGTTCTTCTTGGCTTCTTCGGCAAGACGCTCTTTGTTAGCGGCCTTCTTGTTCTCGCGAACTTCGTTGCGAACAGCCTCGATCTTAGCATCTTTCTCAGCCTTCCAAGCATCGAAACGCTTTTGAGCTTCTTCTTGAGAGAAAGCGCCCTTCTTCACGCCACCCTGGAGGTGCTTCATCATGAGCACGCCCTCGCGGGACAGGATGTTACGGACGGTGTCGGTGGGGATAGCTCCACAGTTCAACCAGTAGAGAGCTCTCTCGAAATTTAAACTTATTGTAGCAGGATTAGTGTTTGGGTTATAAGAACCAATCCTTTCAATAAATCTACCATCTCGTGGTGCCCTGCTATCGGCGATGACAATGGGATAGAACGCGTAGTCTTTGTGACCATGACGTTGCAGTCTAATTTTAGTTGCCATACTTAATAGAATTAGTTTAAATTTGTTAGTTAAAAAAGTTTTTACATAATAAAAGTGACCTTTTTGACGGGTCACTTTCACTTAGTTGTCCTGGAAGGACTCGAACCCTCGCAAGCGGAACCAGAATCCGATGTGCTACCATTACACCACAGGACAATTCTCAAATGCGATGCAAAGGTAATGCATTTTTTTGATGTGGCAAGCAAAAATGCGAAATTTTTTCAAATTATTTGTAATTTTGTGGTGTTATGACCCGAATATCGCTGTTTAATGCCCAGCACGACCTGGCTCTGGCTCACGGACGAATCAACTATGTGCCCAGTGCTCAGGTATCGCAACTGCTGCACGACTTGCAGTGGCTGCCGCTGTGGTATGCACCCCAAGACTGGCGGGTGCTGACGACCGAAGTGCCGCCTGCCGATGCGTTGTGGCACGAGCAGTGCACCGCCTTGCTTGGCGATGGCTGGGAGCGCCGCCTGATGTTGCAGCCAGAGCTGGCACAGTTGCTCAAGCAGGGAAAACCGTGCCGCGTGGAGCCGTGGGGCTGGGACCTGAGCGTGCGTCACCGCCTGGCGCTATGGGGCATGGACGAACATGTGCTGCCCACCGAGGCACAGCTGGCATGCTGGCGTGGCCTGGCGCACCGCAGGCTCACGACGCAGTTGCTTGCCGCCATGGGCGAACCCGAAGATGTGGGAACCTGTCCGCAGGAGATGACCGCGCTGGAGCAGGTACGGGCCTATGTGTGCGAGCATGGCGAGTGCTTTGTGAAAGCGCCATGGTCGGGGAGCGGCAGGGGCGTGTTTCATGTGACCGCCGGCTCGGTGGCCGACTTTGCATCGGTAATATCGGGCATCATCAAGCGTCAAGGTGCGGTGATGTGTGAGCGTGCTCTTGACCGCACGCTCGACTTTGCCATAGAAATGGAGATTGTAGCGGGCCAGGTGGCGGTGACCGGCTACTCGGTGTTCTCGACCGACGAGCATCATCAGTTTGGTGGCTCGCTGGTGATGCCGCACGATGCATTGCACCAGTGGTTGCTGGCACGGTGCCCCAGTTTAGATGTCGTGGAGCAGCGGCTGGTGGAGGCAGTGGGGCAACTCATTGCGCCGCACTACGAGGGTGTGCTGGGCGTGGACATGATGCTCTATCGCGACAAGGATAGTGTGGAGCGTGTGGCACCGTGTGTGGAGGTGAATCTGCGACGCACCATGGGCATGGTGGCTTGGGTGCTTGGCGAACGAGTGCTGGCACCGGGCAGCGTGGGGCGCTACACCACCGAGTTTGCGCCACAAGGCATTGTGCGACAAGGGCTGGAGCCGCAGATTAGTGAGGGGAAATTGTGTAGCGGACGGCTGTATCTCACCCCCGTGATTGAGGGAGTGACGAAGTTTGCCGCCGTGCTCGATGTCGATTAGGCGAAAGCTCGAACAATCGAATGCTCGAATAACCGAATACTCGAGCTTTGTTTTAAAGGAAATTGTTGATTTAGAATGATTTGAGGATGGTGTAGAGGCGCTGGATGGGTAGTCCCATCACATTGTAGAAACTGCCGGTAATGCCTTTCACGGCAGCATAGCCAATCCATTCTTGAATGCCATAAGAGCCCGCTTTGTCGAGCGGGTGATAGTGGGTTACATAGTAGGAGATTTCGTCGTCGGTGAGCGGCGCGAACTCCACCTGCGAGTGACTGCTGAACGACACTGTGCGCTCCAGGGTGCTCACCGTCACGCCCGTAATCACCGTGTGGGTGTTGCCCGCCAGTTTGCGCAGCATAGCGCAGGCATCGGCCTCGTCGCAGGGCTTGCCGATAACCTCGCCGTCGAGAATCACTACGGTGTCGGCGGTGATAAGGAGTTCGCCTGGCGTGAGTTTGTAGGCATGGGCCTTGAGTTGTGACAGGTATTCGGGAATCTTGTCGGTAGGCAGGCTGTCGGGGTAGGTTTCTTCGATGCCTTTGATGACTTCGATCCTGAAGTCGATGCCCAGGCCAGCCAGCAGTTCGCGGCGTCGTGGCGAGGCGCTTGCCAACACCACATCATATTTTTTGAGGTTGTCGAGCATAGTCGTGTGTGTGATATATATAATAAATGTGTGTTGTTACCATCCGAATGCGTGCACATCGTCGAGCCATCGTCCTTGAGCACGCAACACCTGTTCGAGCACATCGCGGCCCACGCCATAGCCGCCGTTGCAGGGCGAAATGTAGTGTGCTGCTTCCAGAATCTCGGGAGCAGCATCGGCGGGAGCCACCGCAAGACCGGCAGCGCGCATCACGGGCAGGTCGGGGATGTCGTCGCCCACGAAAATCACCTCTTCACGCTCCAGTTTGTTGTCGGCAAGCCATTGCTCAAACACCGGTAACTTGCGTGCGGCAGCCAGCATCAGGTCCTGTACGCCCAGCCCCGAGAACCTGACTCTGATGGCCTGCGTGTCGGCACCGCTCAAGATGGCGATGCGCAGTCCGTGCTTCACGGCATGCTGAATGGCGTAGCCGTCTTTCACGCTCACCATGCGCAAGGGCTCGCCTGTGGGCGACAGGGGAATGGTGGAGGGCGACAGCACGCCGTCGACGTCGAAGACGATGCCCTTTATCTTGGTCAGGTCATATTCTATCATGATGCTTCAATTTTATTTGTCGTGCTGATGGTGGTCCATGATGCTCTGGGAGAGCAGGCGATAGATGGCTTGCTTGTCGCCACTGAGCATTGCGGCCTGGCGCTCCATCACCTTGTGGTCGGCACGTGCGGCGGGGCCCGTCTGTGAGTCGGCAGGGGAGAGGTGCTCGAGTTTCTCGACCGTGGTGCGGATAAGAGGCTTGAGCACATCAAAGGGCAGCCCTTCTTCGTCGAGCACTTCCTTGGCAAGAGCATACATGTGATTGCTGAAGTTGCAGGCGAAGACCGAGGCCAGGTGCAGCCGTGCGCGTCGGTGGCTGTCGGCTTCCATCACCGTGTGGCTCAGGGTAGAGGCAAAGCGGAGCAACGCTTTGTGGGCTTCGGGCGAAGATGCCTCGATGAAGAGGGGCACTTCGCCAAACTCGACCTGCAGCTGCTTGCTGAACGACTGCATAGGCCACATCACGCCGCAGTGCTTGCGCTTGCCCTTGAACACATCGATGGGCTTGGAACCCGAGGTATGAATCCACAGTCCGCTTTTAAGCTGGCTCTGAGCGATGACCGGCTCGATGGCGTCGTCGGCCACGGCTATCACATAGATGTCGGCATCGCTGGCAAGGTGTAGCAGCTGGTCGGTCACACAGGGGCAGTTCACGCGTTCGGCCAGTTGCCGTGCATGCGCCAGCGTGCGGCTGTAGATCTGTACGATTTCGCATTCGGGGGCGGCAGCCATGGCCACGGCAGTAGCCACATTGCCCGAACCTATCATCACCACGCGTTGTTTCTTGTTCATGGGGTTTCAATGTTGTTTTAGGCAAGCAAAGTTACATTAAAATGCCGTGAAAATCAAAATTATTTGTTTTTGACATTGATTTAACTTGAATTTTAGCATGTGTGCAATATGGTGGCACTATTTCAACCGAACTTTGCAGTGTAAAAAGAAAGTTGAACTCATTAGAATTGAAAACTATGAACACTTTGAAGCAAGTAAACCGTGACGACGAGATGATGGCAACCCTCGAAGCACAAGGGGGAATTGTTGCCAGTGTGCAAAAACGCAATTTTGCCAGTGTCGATGATGTTGTGCGCTTTGTGATGTCGCTCGCCGGCAAGTTTGCAGGGTTGGGCAAACTCACCATCCGCAACAAGACGCAGGGCTGGCGCGTGGTGATGTCGCTTGCGGTGCGTCGCCCCTCACTGTCGCTTGCTGGCCTGGGCCCTTCAATGCCTGCCCCTGCCAGTACTCAGCCGCACGATGGCGCGCAGTACCTAATTCCGTGGTGATAAGTATTCAACAGATTGGTTTATGAAGAATTTTGTAGAAAATGTGCTATTGGCGATTCTCTCCTTTTTGGTGTTCAGGATGGTGCCAGGCATGGTTGTAAAATATTTGCTGATGCGGTACGCGATTATCAGCAGTTTGATGCATGTGCTGTTGCGGGCCATAGGTTGATGCAAAGGTTTGCATGCTTTTTTCGTGGATAACGGCAATTACTTAGGATTTCTCGATGATTTTTTGTAACTTTGCAGTCTTGTAGTTATAAAACCAATATCTAATCGACTTTAAAGTTATGAAGAAATTATTACTTGTAGCAGTTGCCTTCGTGGGACTGACTTGTGCCTATTCATCGTGCGGCAGCAGCAATGGCCGTGCCGACAATGCCGATACCATGCGCGCCGTGGAACAAGAACAAAACACCATCATTGGCGAGTGGGTGAATACCGATGCCGAGACTCCGGTGGAACTCACACTCGACGAGAGCGGTGAGGCCACGCTGAATGGCTGGGAAGGCTTTGCAGCTAAAGGCTGGAGCGTGAACGAGGCCAACGATACCATCACTTTTATTGCCGATGTGACTGTGAAGGGAACAACAACTCCCGATCAGGAAGTGGCCTACGGCATGAAGTTTGCCGGCGACTCGCTGACCCTCACTGCAGCCGACGGCAAGGTAACTGCATTTGGCCGCAAGAAGGCCACTCCTGCTGAGCCCGCAAACGCTCCTGGCGAGCAAGCTTCGGCTTCGGCTCAGTGATTTTCACAATTAAGCGAATTATTATTATCTAATAGGTTTATATAAAAAGATTTTTGACATGGTTTATTCTCATGAAGTACAAAACATGTGCTGCGTAACCAAGGGCGCTAACCACCCGTCAGCACCGATTCCTGAAGAAGGAAAGTGGGTTAGATCGAAAGAAATCAAAGATGTGTCGGGCTTCACGCACGGCATTGGCTGGTGTGCTCCTCAACAAGGCGCATGCAAGCTCTCGCTGAATGTGAAGGAAGGTATCATCGAGGAATGCCTCGTTGAGACCATCGGCTGCTCGGGTATGACTCACTCGGCAGCTATGGCAGCCGAAATTCTGCCCGGCAAGACCATTCTCGAGGCTCTGAACACCGACCTCGTGTGCGATGCCATCAACACCGCTATGCGTGAACTCTTCTTGCAGATTGTGTATGGCCGCACTCAGAGCGCATTCAGCGAAGGTGGTCTGGTAGTGGGTGCCGGACTCGAAGACCTGGGCAAGGGTCTGCGCAGCCAGGTGGGTACAATGTACGGAACCCGTGCCAAGGGCGTTCGCTATCTGGAAATGACCGAAGGCTACTGCACTCGCATGGCCCTTGACGAGAACAACGAAGTGATTGGTTATGAATTCTTGAGCCTCGGCAAGTTTACCGATGCGCTGAAGAAGGGAATGACTCCCGAAGAGGCTTTGGAGGGTGCAAAAGGCCACTACGGACGTTTTGAGAACGCACCTAAGTATATTGACCCCCGTAAAGAATAAAAGCTATGATAAGAGAAGTTAAATTTGAATCGCAAGACCGCCGCATGAAGCAGGTTCTCGCTGCTTTGAATGCTGTCGGCATTAAAGATATTGAAGAGGCTAACGCCATCTGCGACCAGTATGGCATCGACCCCTACAAGACTTGTGAAGAAACTCAACCCATCTGCTTCGAGAATGCCAAGTGGGCCTATGTGTGTGGTGCCGCTATCGCTCTGAAGAAGGGCTGCAAGGTGGCTGCCGACGCTGCCGAGGCTATTGGCTTGGGTCTGCAGTCGTTCTGCATTCCCGGATCGGTGGCCGACGACCGCAAGGTGGGTATCGGACACGGAAACCTGGCTGCTCGCCTGCTGCGCGAAGAGACCAAGTGCTTTGCCTTCTTGGCTGGCCACGAGTCGTTTGCTGCTGCCGAGGGTGCCATTAAGATTGCCGGCAAGGCCAACAAGGTGCGCAAGGAACCTCTGCGCGTGATCCTCAATGGTCTGGGCAAGGATGCCGCCAAGATTATCAGCCGCATCAATGGTTTTACCTATGTGCAGACCGAATTTGACTACTTCACAGGCGAACTCAAGGAAGTGGCCCGCACACCCTATAGCGACGGCGATCGCTCTAAGGTGAACTGCTATGGTGCCGACGACGTGCGCGAAGGCGTGGCTATCATGTGGAAAGAGGGCGTGGATGTGTCTATCACAGGCAACTCGACCAATCCCACACGCTTCCAGCACCCCGTGGCTGGTACCTACAAGAAGGAACGCGTGCTGGCTGGCAAGCCTTACTTCAGCGTAGCTTCGGGTGGTGGCACAGGCCGCACCCTGCACCCCGACAACATGGCCGCTGGTCCTGCCAGCTATGGTATGACCGACACACTGGGCCGCATGCACAGCGATGCACAGTTTGCTGGCTCTAGCTCGGTTCCCGCTCATGTTGAGATGATGGGCTTCCTGGGCATTGGCAACAACCCCATGGTGGGCTGCACCGTGGCTGTGGCCGTTGACGTGGCTCAGGCTCTTGCCAAGTAAATTTGAATTCGGTGAGCGGTTTTTGCTTGCAATCACATTTTAACACACACCTGCTTCTCATGCAATGGGGGGCAGGTGTTTTTTTGTTATAGAATGGAATGTGGATAGTCTATAATAAGAAAAAAATAATCGTTGAAATTGGTGGTTTCGTAAATTATTATTTGTTTAATAGCGGAAAAAATAGTAATTTTGAAAGTCTTATTATGAGACGACAGTGCAAAACGTTATGTACAAATTGAATTATTAACTTATTTAACCAAACGCAATGAAGAAAATTTTACTTATCGCAGCTGCTGCAGCTGCAGTGATGTGCGCAAACGCTCAACCAACCGTTGAGCAATTGTGGAGAGTTGATGGAATGGCCACACTGGCACCCACAGCTGATTGCCGTCAAGGTTTTGGTATGAACGGCAAGGTATACATTAACAACAAGGCCGACCAGAAAGTGCTGGTCTTTGCTGAAAGCGGTTTGACAAGCGAGGAACTCCCCGGCGGTGCTAACTGCGGTATTGGTCGCGATGAAGCCGGCAACCTCGTTATCAGCAATGGCGCATTCCCCGCTGAGTGGGCATGCGACGGACTAACTCCCGTGATCAAGGTGGTTGACCCCAACAACCCCGAAAATATGAAGGAATATGCTCTGCCAGATGATGTGGCAGGATTTGGCCGTTCCGACCTCCTCGGCTTTGCTAAAGGCAACCTCTTGGAGAATGGTGTTCTTTACTTCTGCGGAGCTGGCAGCGATCAGACCCTTGTAGTTGTAACTATCACCGATGGCGCAGTTAATGAGGACGAGACCTATGTTGCCGACA
>JAEEVB010000281.1 GCA_016287065.1 Muribaculaceae bacterium | reverse complement strand
GGTCACACTCAGAATTTCTATGACGACTACAACAACGTGCGACTCAACGTAGTGCTGCAGAAGAGTTTCTGTAACAAAGCCCTCACTTTGCGGGCGGCCGTGACCGATATACTGCAGCGCAACCACATGAATGAGTATGGCGACATGGGATTCTATAAAATACAGCAGAACAACCGTTACTCGACCCATAAGTTTCAATTCACTTTGCTCTACCGCTTCAACGTGACTCCAAGCAAATACCGAGGTACAGGTGCCGGAAAGGACGCACAGCAGAGAATGAGAAATTAGAATAATCAATAACAACAAAAAATGAGAAAAACAATTATTGCCACAAATGCAATAAAGAAAGATGAAACAGGAAATTGATCCTAGGCAGACTGCTCGTGCCGATGCCTTTGAACTATGGATGAGTTCACCCATGCCTATGGTGACGCTGACCAAGACCTTCGATGTAACACGCCTATACAAGATGAGTAAACGAAAAGGCATGAAATTCAATATGCTCCTATGCTGGTACATTGGCAAGGTGGCCAGCAAGATTGCAGAGTTCTATGACCTGCCCATTGGCGGAAAACTATACCACTTCGACCAATTAGCCGTTAATGTCATCGTGTCGAATTGTAGGGGGGGAATCAACTCCTGCGACATATCCTTTTCCGACGATTTGCAGCAATTCAACCATCACTATTTAGAACTTACTGAACGAGCGGCAAATGACTGCAAAAGTAGTTATCTTGATGACTGCATGATTATCGGCACATCAGCCATTATTCAGACAGAAATTGACTGCATCGTCAATCAGTACACCGACCAGTTCAACAACCCGATGGTAATGTGGGGAAAATATCGCAAAGGTGTATTCAAAACCACTCTCCCCATATCATTTCAATTCCATCATGTCCAAATGGACGGCGGTCAAGCCGCCCAGTTTCTAGACAATCTACAAAGAATTATGTCATCCAGGTTATGAATTTGATTTCTCAAGTGCTTGGAGATAGCCACTTCATTTCTCATGAGGTGGCTTTTATTTTACCCTGTTTGTTACGTTGAGACGCCACATCTCAGGACTTATCTTTACCAAAACACATAGTGAATAGCATCATTTACCACAAAAACCACTCATCACAAAACCAGTATGAATTTGCCATTCATCACAAAGAGGTGATATAACCTAATTCGCCCTATAATAACCTTTTTGGGTTAATCTACGCCATTGGTCACAAAACCCTGCAGAATATCCCAGAAATTTGTAGGTGTGACGATTACATCAGAACTTTGCATCGTAGTTCTTTGACGGGCGACATTTGTTTTCATTGTTAAAAACCCTAAAAATTACAAAACAACATAAAAAACAATGTGACAAACCGCAACCCTTCGTGCGTCTATCAAGTGAACAACAAAAACGGCGAAACAAACAACACATTAATAATTAAAACGAAAATGAAAAAATCAATTTTTAGACTGGCAGCACTCATGGCTGCAATGATGATGACATTAACAACTCTTGCGCAAGTGCAAGGAGTGGCTGGTAAAGTGATCGACGAAAAAGGTGAACCCTTGGCTTTTGCCAATGTGGTGCTGCTCTCCCTGCCCGACTCGGCCTACGTTCAAGGAACCATTACCGAAGAAGACGGCAGCTTCAACATCACATCTTCTAAACCCGGGCACCTGCTCAAAGTGTCGAGCATCGGCTACCAGACACAATGCGTGAATGCCACACCTGGAATGACAGTGACCCTGAAAGAAGAGACGATACTGCTCGGCGAAGTGGTGGTGAAAAGCACTCTTCCCAAGACTCGCGTGAAAGGCGAAGCCATGCGCACCACCATCGAGGGCACCATTCTTGAAAAGGCCGGTTCGGTAACCGACGCGCTCAAGCGAGTTCCATCGCTCGAAGCCGAGCGTGATGGTGCTGTGTCGGTGCTGGGCCGTGGTGAGGCCGAAGTATATATCAACGGACGCAAAGTGCAAGATATGGGTGAACTCTCACGCCTGCGTTCCGACCAGATTCAGCATGTCGATGTGATTCAGAATCCCGGTGCCCGCTACGCCGCTTCGACCAAGGCGGTTGTGCGCATCCTGCTCAAGAAGGCACAGGGCGAGGGATTCAGCTTCCAAGACAATTTGGCCTGGTCTTATCAGTACGACCACACCATCACCAACAACTTGGATGTGAACTACCGCATTGGCGGATTCGACATTACCGCCTCGCTCTGGGCAGGTCGATTTGCCACAATAGGCAAGCAGGAGAACGACCTCACCTATCTCATCGGTCCCGACGCCTTCGAAAGCTACACGACACAAAAGACCACCCACCTGTGGAAGGGTTGGTCACCACAATTGCAAATCAACTATATGTTCAACCAAAACCACAGCGTCGGCGCATTCTATAAATACGATCGCCATCCCAGTGGAGAGCTCAATAGCCACTTCTTCACCAGCAACTACGAGAACAAGGTGCTCACCGAGCAGTCTGAAAGCCAAATCTGGCAAAACGATCGCTTCTCCAAGCACATATTCAATGCCTACTATAACGGCAACATTCACAACCTGGCTATCGACCTGAATATCGACGGACTCTTCGACGACACCAAGACGCCCGGAAGCACCATCGAACAGACCACACCCATTAACGAGGGGGTCCAAACAGCCACCCGCACCATCGAGAGCAACACCAAGAGCGGCAACAGTTTCTGGGCAACCAAGCTCATCCTCAGCTATCCGGTGCTGAAGGGCAATCTCTCGGTGGGTGGTGAGTACTCACACCACCATCGCACCGACGCCTACTCGTTCACCGC
>JAEEVB010000035.1 GCA_016287065.1 Muribaculaceae bacterium | reverse complement strand
CCCAAGTGCAGATAGGAGGCAAACAGCTCTCTGTGCCTTCAATCAAAGCAAACGCTTTTCATGGAAACACAGATATTGTGAATGTTGAGATGCCAAACACCGTGAAATTGATAGGTGATGATGCATTCTGTTTTTGTTCACGCATTCGTCAAATCACCCTTTCTGGTTCCTTGAAACAGATAGGCAAAAATGCGTTTTACTATTGCCATGATATTAAGGCGCTCGAGTTGCCGGCCTCATTGACCTCAGTCGGCGATGGTGCCTTTTATTATTGTAAAGGAGTAGACAGTCTGTTTATATCACGCAATCTGGTCAATATCGGCGTGGCGGCTTTTGCTTATTGTGGCACCAAATCGATTGTTGTGGCGCCCGAGAATACGAAGTATGACTCTCGTGACAATTGCAACGCTATCATCGAAACGGCAACTGGAGTCCTGCTGAGCGGGTGTGCCAACACCGTGATTCCTGATGGTGTCAAGATCATCGAGGAGTTGGCGTTTTTTTGTGCACAATTTCAAACAATCAATTTGCCCAGTTCGCTCACTGAAATCCGGAAGAATGCATTTCAATCTTGTTATTACCTGAAAGAAATTGAGATGCCTGATGCGCTTGTGAGCCTTGGCGACAGTGCCTTCTACCAATGCTCTAATCTTAGTATAATCAAGATGGGGAATTCATTGAAGACAATAGGCAAATCGACTTTTGAGGGGTGTAACAATATAAACGAGCTGACTTTAAGCAATTCGCTTCAGGCGATTGGCGACTATGCGTTCTATAACTCGCGCATGGAGTTTGAGGAACTGATTCTCCCTGAATCTCTTATTTCAATAGGTTCCTATGCATTTGGGAGACCGGTAGGTATCCTTGAAACCCCTCCACTATTGCACAGGATTCATATCGGCAACAATGTTACAACCATAGGCGACTGGGCATTCTCTGGGTACAGGAATGTGACCCAGGTGGAACTGGGCAATTCTTTGACCCATATAGGGGAGAAAGCCTTTTCTGGTTCTAATGTTGAATCGATTGTGGTCCCTGCGTCTTACACCATAATAGAGCCAGAGGCCTTTGCTACCATGGGGCTAAGAAAAGTGACGCTACTGGGCGCGGTTACTGAGATCGGTTTTGCTGCGTTTGATGGCAATTACGACTTGAAAGAGTTTGTTTTTCAAGAGTCGTTGCAATCCATTGGAGATTTTGCATTCGCTGATTGCGGACTTGAAAGTCTCGTCATTCCAAATTCAGTTACCTTTATTGGTGAAAGTGCGTTTGACGGTTGCACCCTAACCAGTATCACCATTGGCAAGTCGCTTGAATCATTAGGCCGTTTTGCATTCGCTAGCTGTAAAAACATCACAATAGTGAATTGGAATGCAAAGTCGTGTGCCGATACTGAATATGACTTTCCCATATTTGGTTGGCCAACCATCACCACATTCAACTTTGGAAATGAGGTAGAGCATGTTCCAGCATATATATGTATGGATCAGTCGAGTTTGAAAAGCATCACCATTCCACCGTCGGTTAACTCAATAGGCACAGGTGCGTTTATGGGATGTAGCGGCATGGAGTCGATGGTGGTAGCCAACGGCAATTCAAAATATGACTCGCGTGACAACTGCAATGCCATTATTGAAACGGGCACTAATAAGCTGATTGCCGGTTGCAAGAATACAATTATTCCTAATACAGTTGTCACCATAGGTAAAGAAGCTTTTTATCGTTGCACGAGCCTGACTTCGCTTTTCATGCCCAACTCGGTTAAAACTATTGGCGTCAGAGCCTTTAAAGGATGTACAGGTCTGACGGGTATTGAGATTGGCAACTCGGTCACTTCAATCGACTACAGCGCCTTTTCGGATTGCACTGGTCTTACCAATATTGTCATTGGCAATTCGGTGACATCAATAGGAAGTGGCGCCTTCTCGGGATGTTGGGGCCTGACTTCGATTTCCATTCCAAACTCGGTTGTGAATGTTGGCGACAACGCCTTTGCCACTTGCACAGGTCTCACCAGCGCCATCATTGGTAACTCGGTGACATCTATAGGCCACAGTGTGTTCTTACATTGCATAAGCCTTGATGCTATTACTATAGGCAACTCAGTTACCTCTATTGCCGACGATGCATTTAAGGGTTGCACGGGCCTCAGAACAGTGAATTGGAATGCTAAATCTTGTCTTGATTATAATGTCAACAATATCCCATTTAAAGATTTGACAGGTATCACTACATTCAACTTTGGCAATCAGGTAAAGCACATTCCGGCGCATTTGTGCCATAACTTGTCGGGATTGACCAGCGTTTCCATCTCTAACACGGTCACTTCTATTGGAGAACTCGCATTTGCTAATTGCAACAGTCTCTCCTGTGTTAATATGGGCAAATCGGTAACCACAATGGGTGGAATGGCATTCGCTGCTTGTAGCAGCCTTGCCAGCATCACCATTCCCGCCTCGGTAACTTCCATCGGCTTGGGCGTGTTCTGGGATTGCACAGGGTTAAACAACATTTATAGCTATATCAATCATCCTGCCGATGCTGAAATGGAATTCATGGTGTTTCAAGGCGTAAAAGTGGCCGAATGCATGTTGCATGTGATTGAAGGCCGCTTACAGGAATACCGTAATGCCGACCAGTGGAAGGACTTCGTTAATATCGTTGATGATCTTAAAACTCCTGTGATTCCTGGTGATATGAATGGTGATGGCAAGGTGAATGTGAGCGACGTCACCGCCCTCATTAATATGATTCTGGGCGTCATCCCCAAAGATGAAACCGTTGCCGACATAAACCACGATGGCAAGATTAACGTCTCTGATGTTACCGCCCTAATTAACATTATCCTTGGCATAATCTAAATTTAAAAATAACATATTGTGAGGCGGCATTCATTTGTCGCCTCATTGCTTTATAGGACCAATAGGAGCTGCTTTTTGAAGAATCTCATGTCTGCCGTATTAGCACGACACCAATCATTTTGGGAAAAAATGGGTCTCACCATCGAGGCAAGACCCATATACACCATTATGAGTATTTAATCTATTATTTCAGGCGCAGGAAGGAGTAGCCGAAGCGTTCGCAGGCGGCACGTTCCAAAGCCTCGCGGTCATCGGGATGAGCAATCGAAATAAGCGCCTTGGCACGCTCTGCCAGGTTCTTGTTGCGCAGATACACGATACCATGCTCCGTAGCCACATACTGCGTCTGGAAGCGGGTGGTAACCACGCCGGCACCTGGTGTGAGTGTAGGCACAATCTTAGCCTTTCCTTTACCCGTGCGAGAGGGGAGAGCTATAAACGTCTTGCCACCTTCCGACAGCGCACCACCATACATAAAGTCGTGCTGACCTCCAACACTCGAGAAGATGGTGGTACCAATGCTATCGGCGCAAATCTGACCCGTCAGGTCTACCTCAATGGCGCTATTGATGGCCACCACTTTGGGATTCTGGCGAATGATTTGCGGGTCGTTGGTCCAGGCCACATCATAGAATTCCACATCACGGTTATAGTGCAGGAAGTCGTACATATGCTGCGAACCCAGAGCAAGACTGGCAATGCTCTTACCTGGTTTAATCTTCTTCATCGAGTTGTCGATAACGCCCTCTTCAATCAGGCGAATCACGCCATCGGTCATGGCCTCGGTGTGCAAGCCCAAATGCTTGTGGTGCTTGATGCCATTGAGTACAGCGTTGGGAATGCCACCCACGCCAATCTGCAGCGTAGCGCCATCCTCAATCTCGTTGGCGATGTTCTGGCCGATGGCTGCCTCAATGGGAGTGGGAGCACCAAATTCCATTACCACGCAGGGGTCGTCACACTCTACAGCGGCTGTAATTTGCGATTCATGAATCAGAGCGCCACCACACAAGTAGGGCATGCTCTTATTGATCTCGGCAATCACAATCTTGGCCGACTCAACTGCACTCACCGCCAGATCGGCACTCATGCCATAGCTGCAATAGCCATTCTCGTCGGGTAGAGAGCAGTTGATAAATGCCACATCCATGGGCAACTGACGACTGCGGAACAGGAATGGTATCTCGCCAAGGAAGGCTGGTATCATTGAACCATAACCTTCATTTACCCATTTGCGCTGGTCTCCACACAAAAAGAGACTGTTAATCAAGAACGAATCCTTGAATTCGGGTTTACAGAAGGGGGCTTCGCCCTTAGGGATGTTGAAAGCCGAATAAACAGTCACATCTTTCAGTTCATGGCCACGGCGGGCAAGTGCCTCTTGCAGCACAATGGGAATCGCTGTACTGCCCTGAAAATAAATATGGTCGCCGCTTTTCACCAGTTTTACGGCTTCATCGGCGGTCATGTAATTCATCATGATTCTTCGTTTTGAAGTTTAACAAATAAAGCAAGACGCTCGTCAAGAGCCTTCATGTCGTCGTCGGTCGAGAGGGTCGACACACATGCCCTGATGCCAGGCTGGCTACTGCCGGTGGTGTCAAGAGCCATAGCCGAGATACCACAGCGCAACAGTCCTGTGAGCAGGGTTTCGCTATCCATGCCCTGATAGCCAATTGTGAAATAGAAACCGTCGGCCAGTTTCACATCGCCATCTTTATCATAAACGATGCTGAAACCGTTACGGTCAAAGATTTCTTTGGCAACTTTTGCACGACGACCATACTCACTGATGGTCTTCACGAAATCGAACTTGCCCTCGACAGCAGCTTTCATCATAGCCGACAAGGCATACTGTGCCGAGTGTGATGTTCCTGAAGATGCAGCATAGAGGAATGTGAGCACATAATTGTCGCCCATCTTGCCCAGACCATAAAGCTGACGCAGGCGAGGATACTCACGGTCAAACATCTTGTTGCTGAATGCCACAATAGCGATGCGCTCACCAGCGTAACTGAAAATCTTTGAACCCGACATCATCAAAATGTACCTGTCGGTGTACTTGGCAACCGTTGACTGATAGGGCGGTTCAAATGGTTTCGACAGCTCCTTGCGGAAGTCCATGCAGAAGTAGGCAAGGTCTTCAATGACGATGGCATCATATTTGTCGGCCATCTTAGCCACCACCTGCAATTCCTGCTCAGTTAAGCAATACCATGCAGGATTGTTGGGGTTGGAGTATACGATAGCGGCAATCTTGCCAGTTGAGAGGAACTCTTCGAGTTTAGCCTCAAGCTTATCGCCACGGAAGTTATAAATGTCGAAACATGCTTGTTTGGCACCTAATATCTTAGCTTGCAACATTTGTGGCGGAAAACCAGGATTGATGAACAAAATTGTGTCTTTGTTTTCATCAAGTTGCGAGCATTCAAGTATCAGGTTAAAGCTGCCTTGCATCGATCCAACGGTTGGGATGATGCACTTGGGAGCAATGTCGATGTCAAGGAACGCCTTGATAAACTGAGAAGCATTCTCCTTCAGTTCAGGAAGACCGCTAATAATGGGATAGATGGTGGCAACGCCATTGTCGATGGCTTGTTTTTGGGCATCAGTTCCCACTTTGCTTGCTGGTATTCCCGGAACACCAATCTCAAGGTGGACAAATTTATCGCCACTGATCTTTTCAAGTCCGGTGGTTATTGCAACCTGCTGACGTATGGTGGCACGAGCCACATTTGCTATATCTTTTTCAGCAAGCAGATTCTTGACAGTTTCTTTTGAAATGGGTAAATTCATGGTTTTTTATCGATTATTATAAGGTGTGTTGTTTTGCATATTCAAGGCCTGCATTAAAGGCGGCAATGTTGGTGTCGACTATCGCCTGACCCTTGCGCATAAACACTTGGGCGATGCCTTCACGCAGTTTGTCGGGTTCCAGCATATTGAGCACAGCAGCTGTTGCTCCGAGCAACACCATATTGGCACTACGAGGCGATTTCACTTCTTTTGCGATGGCGTCAACATCAAGCCTGATCAGGTTTTTCATCTTCTCAAGCTCGGCATTCACTGCATCCATCTCAGGATAATTAGGAATATTGACAAAAGGAGTGGAATTGGTAATAATCCAGCCATTGGGTGAGAGATAGGGCAGATAACGCAATGCCTCCATGGGTTCAAGCGAAACGATCAGGTCGCAACCACCCAGTGGAATCAAGTCGCTATTGATGGGATCGGACGACAAACGCAGATTGCTCTGAACGTCACCGCCACGCTGGCTCATGCCATGGACTTCAGCCTGCTTCAGATGCAGATTCTGGTCAAGGGCTGCCCAACCTATTACGGTTGCGATAGAGAGGATACCTTGTCCTCCCACACCGCATAAGATGATATCCTGTTTCATGATTATGCTTTTTTGTTTTGTGCTGCATGACGCTTGGCAGTCTGGATGCATTCGCGACGTGCAATGATTACTGAAACTCCTTTGTATTCAATCTCTTCGCGTATCACTTTCTCCATCTCCTCATAGTTCTTGGGCAATGGAATGATCACTCTCACATGTTCAGGTTTTACGCCTAGGCCCATGCAGATATTCTCAAGTTTACCTGTACCTGCCGAGTCTTGACCACCAGTCATGCCGGTGGTGAGATTGTCAGAAATGCACAATGTGATATTGGCATTTGAATTCACGGCATCAAGCAGTCCAGTCATACCGCTATGTGTGAAAGTAGAGTCGCCAATCACAGCCACCGAAGGATGAACACCCGAGTTGGCGGCACCAATCGACATGGTAAGCGATGCGCCCATCTCCACGCAAGTGTGGAAAGCATGGAATGGAGCAAGCCATCCCAGCGTGTAGCAACCAATGTCGCTGAACACACGTGCAGTGGGGTAGGTGTGAATCACATTGTTCAGAGCGGTATAGAAGTCGCGATGTCCACAACCCTGGCACAATGCAGGAGGACGGGGAACTGTTACTTGTGAAGCAGCATTCAGTTCCATTTCGGGCAACTTCAAGGCTTTGCGCACACAGTCGGGAGTGAGTTCGCCAGTGCGGGGCAATGTGCCATCAATGCGGCCCATAATTTGAATAGGTGTGTCGAGTATGCCTCTTAGTCTCTGCTCAATCAATGGCTGTCCTTCTTCCATCACAAGCAAGCTCTTGCATTCGCTTGCAAGGCGACGCACCATCTTCTTGGGAATAGGGTATTGAGAGATTTTCAACACAGGGTAGGGGCATCCGTCAGGATAATTCTCCATCAGGTAATTATAGGCAATACCGCAGGCTATGATACCCATCGACTTGTCAGCACCGTCAATGTAACGGTTGAAGCCCATGGTCTCAGCTTGTTCTTCAAATGAAGCATAATCCTTGATGAGTTGCACATTGCGAACCTTGGCATTGGCCGGCAGCAACACCCACTGACGCTCATTTTCCGGGAAGTGAATTGGGTTCTCCTCGCGAATGTCACCAGTCTCAACCTCGGCACGTGAGTGAGCCATGCGTGTGGTCAGGCGCATCAGCACGGGAATCTTGTTCTGCTCCGAGAAGTCGTAGGCGGCTTTCACCATCTCATAGGTCTCTTGCTGTGATGAGGGTTCGAAACACGGTATCATCGCAAACTCGGCATAGAAACGCGAATCTTGCTCGTTCTGCGACGAGTGCATCGACGGGTCATCACATGCAGTCACCACAAGACCACCGTTGGCACCAGTCATGCCTGAATTGACAAAACCGTCGGCACACACGTTCATACCCACGTGCTTCATGCACACAAGTGCACGCTTGCCGCTATAGGAAACGCCCAATGCAGCTTCCATTGCGGTTTTCTCATTAGTGCACCAGTCGCTGTGAACGTTACGCTCCTTGGCAAGAGGATGTTGTTGAATAAACTCTGTGATTTCGGTCGACGGAGTGCCGGGATAGGCATAGACTCCCGTGAGGCCGGCATGCAATGCGCCTAACGCAAGCGCTTCGTCGCCCAGTAGAAGTTTTTTGGTTCTCATACTTTAAGGTATTAAAGTTTTGTATTTAAGTAATTAATAGTTGTTGTATAGTATTGGACTACGAATTTACTATATTTTGTTGAAACAGGCAAGTTTTTACCTCATTTTTCAGATTTTTCTCGGTTTTTTGCCATAACAGGGCCTGCTGGCCGCATCACGGCCACACTCAAAATCACAGCTACATTTCAGCATGATTACTTGAAATTCTGGATGAATGAGGTGAGATTTTGTCCTTGTTTCAGATCCAATTTTTTGCGCAGGCGGTAACGAGCCGTCTCTATGCTACGCAATGTGGTGTTAAGAAGTGATGCCATCTCTTTGCTACTTAACCCCATGCGCAGATAGGCACACAGTTTCTTGTCGTTGGCCTTGAGGTCGGGGAATTGCTCAGTAAGTTTCTTCATGAAATTGTCATAGACAAGATTGAAGTTATCTTCAAACTTTTCCCAGTTCTCATCTTCCTTAATGTTTCGCTGAATGCTACGCCTTACATCCTTAATCATCTTGTTGACAGTACTTTTAGGTGTGTCTTTCCCTATGATTCCCGATAGCTCCTGCATTTGCACATCAAGTTCTTGAAGCATGTCGTTCTTACGCACTAGGTTCATTGTGGAGTCGGCAAGTTGACTGGCCTTATGTTTCAGGTCAACCACCAGTTGTTCATTGCGCAATTTTACCAGTTCTTTCTCTTTCTTCTCTTCTTCAATCTGGAACAAGGTTTCCTGTTCCCGCAACTGTCGTTCCTTCTCAAATTTAATACGCTCCAGTTCCCTTTGTGAGCGTCTAATAAGATACTTGATGAAGTAACGCAAAGCGGCAAATGCCATTATTGCATACACAAAATAGGCCCACCAAGTCTCATACCACGCTGGCAATATCTCTATTTTGATAGAGGTTTCGCTGGTGGTATTGTAGAGCGTGTCATGTGCCTTGACGTGGAACACATATTCACCTTTACTCAAATGAGTGTATTCCTTTGAGGTCGAATGGGTTGAAGAACTCCATCCGTGATCATAATTCTCCAGATAATAGGAGTATTCTATCGCGTTATTATCACGGTATTCAGGTAACACATACTCGATGCGAAGAGAGTTAAGACGCTTAGCTATCGTGAGTTTTTTGTTGCTTGGACTACCGTCGTTCTCATAAAGTAGCGTGTCGTTATTATTGGTAGAGTAAATGCTGCGCACGAACACCTGTTCAGGCTTCTTGGCCACTGAAAAACGATGATTCATGACATAGAAACCGTTGTCATAGTTCATGAGCGTGTGGCTATCATCAAGATAGCCCATGTGACCCAAACTCATCTGGAGTCGATTAATCACGTTGGCATAGGGAAAAGTCTTTACGGCATATTTTCCGTTATCCTGCTTGCTGGCCAATGCAAGATAGTTGGGCTTATAGGCCCACAGCGATTTGGTGGGGGTTTCTACTACTCTTAGGGCAGAGCCATAGGTGTTAAATATCTTATTCAACCATTCTGCGTTTATCAGCTTTTTGGTCTTCTTGTCATAAATTTTGAATCCTTCGGCCGACGACACGTACACCTTCCCGTCAATCTTGCATATCAGGTTGTTGTCATCGGCATTAAGTCCGTTTCCCCGATGGTAATATTCAAGATTTATCGCCTTCGTCAAATCATCGCTCAGCCAGAAGTGATACACGCCTTGCTGCCAGTGACTGAGCCAGATGCTTCCATCTTGGTCTTCAAGAAAACCACCGGCCGAAATGTCAATACCAGCAACCCGGTTTTGGAACACATATCCCGAACCACTCCTCCTTAATATTGCAAATCCTTTATAATCACACACAAGCACGTGTCCTGGGTGGTGGCTCAATTCGGCAAAACTCCATGTGCCTCCCAACTTGTCAATCTTGTGAGTGGCATTGCCTTCAACCATAAAAGCGCCGTTATCGCTAGCACACAGCAAGGAACCATCCACTTCGTGCAACGACCATATCTGCCCAGTGATGCCGTGAATATACTGTGGTTTCATGGGGGTGATGGAGGTGTGTAATGGGTAATCAATAAAATACAAGCCCTGATTTGTGCCAAGGTAAAGTTTCTGATTATGAATGATTGAGGCATACCCCGTGCCTATGCTGTTATTCATGCCGAGCAAATCACGACACGCAACGTCTATCATCACATAGGCAATTCCATTATCTAGGCCAAGCCACAAATTGTCTGATTTGTCAAACATCAACGACAAGACTGTGTTGTTACCAAGTCCAGTAATGCCATTCACATAGTAGTTTACACCAGTTTTCAGGTCTTTGATGATGGCACCATCGCGCACAGTTCCAAACACAAGATAGTTGTGATGCAATGATGTACAAAACACCTGACTCTTCTTCAGTTGCTCATTCAAGTCAAGAGAGTAGGGGACACACTTATCATTGCTATACACGAATGTTCCATTATTAGCAGTGACAAACAATATAGCTCCGTTATCCAGTGGCAATGCACCTCTAATCAGTAGTCCATTGAGTGGTGATGTTCCTTTCATCGTCATTAAACGGTCTCCAGTATATGAATATATGCACTCTTGAGCCGAGACGATGAGCTTGCCATGAGCAACCGATGCATTTTCTATTCTATACTTGACTGGATAAACCGTGATTTTTCCATTAGGTCTAATAATAAAGATGTGATTTTTTGCCTGCAGAGCAATCTCGTCGCCCATATCCAATATATTCCAGATTTCACCGAAGGAACCTATCTTTGTAATCACAGCAGTCGCTAACGATTTATATCGATATCCAATGCTAGACCCATCATCATAAAAGTATCCGAATTCATTGGTAGCTCCGACATAGATTCTATGATTTTCCTTTTTATAAAGCACTGATCTCACATTCGTGAAATTGGGCACCTGGTAAGAGTTCCATTTGTCACTGTCAAAAACGAGAAGTCCACTATTGTTGGCAAATAGAAGTGAGCCATCGTCCATCTGATCGATTGCCCAATTTTGAGTCCCACCTTTATAGTCTTGTGTAGTGAAATTCCGCAGTAATGGCAACTGCCCCCATGCGGTAATTGGCAAAAGGTTGATTAAAAACAGGATATAGAGAAAATGTTTCATTATAGTAACCATCTTTGTATTATGTTGCAAAGATAGCACAATCGTTGAAATATCGCATCATTTTTTGAGAGTTTTTTCAATGCTGGCATTTTAGATATAGTTTGTTGAATTTCAAACAACTATAAAATGAGCAACCGATGGAAATAATGAAAAAAGTGAGTTTTTTGCGAGTTTTTTGTTGCTTCAAAAACTTGACAGGAAATCGCGAACATTATAAATTTGCAACAACTTTCGAAAAGCCCCGAACAAATTGAAACAAAAACATATAATTGCTTATGAAACTAAAACTACTGCTTGTGTCGCTGTTTTTACCGTTAATAATGACGGCACAAATCAAACTTCAAGGCACTGTGACTGCCGCTGCCGATGGTGAACCGCTAATCGGCGTTACCGTGAAAATTGCCGGCACCAACATCCTTACTGTTACCGATATCGACGGCCATTATGCCATCGATGCCAGTAAGGCCGGTAAACTGGAGATTTCTTATATAGGTTGTCGCACTAAAGTTGTGCCATTTACCACATCATCGACTATCGATGCAATTCTCGAAGACGATGTGAATCAACTCGACGAAGTGGTCGTGATTGGTTATGGCACCATGAAGAAGAGCGACCTTACCGGATCTGTGGCATCTATCAGTGCCGAGAATCTCAAGAAGACACCAGCAGCTAACGTCGACCAGGCTTTACAAGGACGTGCCGCTGGTGTTACTGTTAATGCCAGTTCAGGGCAACCCGGTCAGGCTGCTGAGGTGAGAATTCGCGGTATCGGTACAGTTAACAATTCCGCGCCCATCTATGTGGTCGACGGTGTGATTACCGATAACATCTCTTTCCTTAGTCCTAACGATATTGAATCGACCGAGATTCTGAAAGATGCATCGGCAACTGCCATCTATGGTAGCCGAGGTGCAAACGGTGTTGTTCTTATCACCACAAAGAAAGGTGAAAAAGGCGTTACTACTGTATCGTTTGACATGTATTATGGTTTCCAGAACCGTTGGCGCAAACTCGACCTGATGAAGAAGGACGACTTCGTCAACACCTATTTGGCCATCAATGCTGCCAAGAGCGAACAGAACTATTATAATAAGAATGGTTTCAACGAGTGGCTGCAGCGCTACAAGATGGGTACTGATTACCATTTTGCAGTGGCTCAGACCGAAAAGTATGCTAACGGCATCAACTATGCAGCTGTAGATACTGACTGGCAAGACGAGGTGTTCAAGTCAAATGCCACCATCCAGAACTATCATGTGTCACTTGATGGTGGTACCGACAAGACCAATTATTCGTTCAGTGCCAGCTACTTCGATCAGCAAGGTACTATTATCGGTTCTGATTACAACCGTCTCACCCTGCGTGCCAACACCTCTTTCCAAGTAAAGCCCTGGCTCAAAATAGGTGAGAATCTCTCCTTTGTTTATAGTCAAGGCCGCAACGCCATGAACAACAGCCCTGCTGCTGGCGCATCGGTCATCTCGGCTGCTATTGCCATGGCTCCTTGGGACATGCCTTATTATCCTGAAGGTGCTGTGAACTCGAAGGGTGCTGACATGAGTGGCAAGTATGTCGCTCCTTCAAACTTCAAGAATGCGGTGAATCCCTATAGCATGGTCTATACATCGCATCCCAAGGATCGCACCAACCGCTGGATTGGTGATATTTACCTCGAATTTACTCCCATCAAGGGCCTTTCATACCGCACTGATGTTAGTTACGATCAAGTAGATTCGAAACATCGTCTGTTCAAGGATGCCCACGATGTGTCGGTCAAGGACATTCTTGAGAAAAACTTCCTGGAGCGTTCGCTCACACATTACACCAACTTCACATGGGAGAACATATTAAATTATGTGTTTGACCTGAACAAGATTCACAGCTTCAACCTCATGGTGGGTCACACTACCGAGGAATTCAATTACTATTCGATAGGCAATTCGGGTTCTAACATCCTCAATCCTGATGAAAAGAACTGGTATTTGAGCCAGACAACCGAAGACAATGAGAATAAGGCTGGCGACGGAGTATCGCGCACGCGTCGTCTCTCATTCCTGAGCCGTGTTCACTATTCGCTTCTCGACCGCTACATGCTCACCTTCAACTTCCGTGCCGATGGTTCTAACAAGTTCCCCGAGAACACTTGGGGCTATTTCCCCTCGTTGGCAGCCGCATGGCGCATCAGCGAAGAGCCTTGGATTAAGGATAAGGTGAATGGCCTTGATTACTTGAAACTGCGCCTCGGTTGGGGTCAGATTGGTAACGATAAGATTGGTAACGATGCCTTCAACCAGACCATCTTCACTACAGGTCCGACATTTGTGGGTTATCCCTTCAATGATGCCATCGCCAATGGCGCTACAATCTTGACAATTGTGAACCAGGGTGGCAAGTGGGAACGCACCGAGACCTGGAATGCTGGTATTGATGCCGCTTTCTGGAATGGCCGACTCAGTCTCACCGTCGAAGGCTTCATCCGCAACACCAAGGACATGCTTCTTTGGGTGAAAGGTCCGGCATGGGTAGGCAACCGCTACGATGCTCAGAGCAATGTGGGTACTGTGCGCAACACGGGTCTTGAAATCACATTGGGACACCGCAATCAGTTTGGAGAATTCAATTATAGCATTGACGGCAATGTGTCGTTCATCAAGAATGAACTCACTGCTCTTAATGGCGGTGCTCCCGTCTATGGTGACCGCGTGGTGAGCGATGAAGGTCTTCCTCTGTTCACTTACTGGGGGTATAAATATAAAGGTGTTTATCAGTCGAAGGAAGAATCCGACAATGCATTGTGGGGTTATGCTGCCAGTGGCGCTGCAAATCCTTATGGTGTGGGTGATGCCATCTATGAAGACATCAATGGTGACGGCATCATCAACGATAGCGACCAGACTCGCCTTGGTAACGACTTCCCCAAAATCACCTATGGCTTGAATCTGGGCATGGAATGGAAAGGCATCGATGTTCAGATGTTCTTCCAGGGTGTTGCTGGCAACAAGATTTATAATGCGTTGCGTGAGCGTCTCGAGGGTAAAGGTACCGAGAGTGCACTTAGCCCTGTCATGCGCTCGGTTTGGGACTATGACGAAGACGGCATTCGTGTTACCGACTATGCCAAGGCTGGTATTCCAAATGCAAAGAACTCGATCAACTACT
>JAEEVB010000034.1 GCA_016287065.1 Muribaculaceae bacterium | reverse complement strand
AAGACCAATCACCTTACCAGTTACACCCACGCGCTTCTTGGCCTCGTAGCAGCACAGCATGCCGCTCTTGCCACCAGCACCGAGCACCACCACATTCTGGCCATACTGGCACAGCTTAGCGGTTTGAGCGGGAGCACCAGCCACGTCGAGTGCGCTCAAAGCGAGTTTCTCGGGCATGTCATCGGGAATCTTGGCATAGATACCGCTCTCGAAGAGGATAGCCTTACCCTTGATGTCGACCTGGTCAACATCGGCCTTGATATTCAGGATTTCGTCGATGCGCAGCGGGGTGAGCGACAGCGAAACGAGCGTAGCGATGCGATCGCCTTCCTTGAGGTCGATCTTGCCCTTCAGAGCGTCGCCAATCTTCTCAACGGTGCCCAGCAGCATACCACCCGAACCGGTGCGGCGATTGCGGTGCTTGCCCTGGAGTTCCACATTCAGGAACATCTCCTTCTTGATTTCTTCCATCACCTCGGCCTCGTCGTCAGGATTCTTGGCCTGGCTCTTGGCATAGTTGTGGATATCGGTGAACGAAGCAGAGTCGATGTTGAGGGTCTGCACGTCAATCAAAATCTCGTTGTCATAGATTTCGTCCATGTTGTTGTCGAGCTTGTTAGCAGGCTGCGGCAGCACGCCCACGGGCTCAATTACTCGGTGAGTACCGAAACGGTTACCATGTTTTTGCATAGTTGTTCTATAGTTTTTTAAGTTATTAAATAAATTATTTACGAGGTTTCAGGCCCAGGATTTCGCGGGCTTCGTCGCTGGTAGCGATGGGTCGGCCCAGTTCCTTGGCAATGCGCACCACCTTCTCAACGAGTTCGCCGTTCGACTTGGCGAGCACACCCTTCGAGAGGTAGAGGTTATCTTCAAAGCCCACGCGCACATTACCGCCCATTGCGATGGCAGCGGCTGCCATGGGGAAGGCATGACGGCCCACACCGGTCACCGTCCAGGTCGAGCCGGCGGGAATGCCGTTCACGAGCCAGCACAGGTTAGCCACAGTGGCAGGAGTGCAGCCGGGCACGCCCAGCACAAAGTTGAACTGCATGGGAGCACCGGGAGCCTCGCCCTTGCGAGCCATGTTCAAGATGGTGTCGAGGTGACCCATCTCGAAGCACTCGTATTCGGGCTTGATGCCGCGCTCCATCATGCGCTTGCCAAAGGCACGCATGGTGGGCATGGTGTTGTCGAAGATTTCATCGCCAAAGTTGCAGGTTCCGCAATCGAGTGTTGCCATCTCGGGCTGCGGAGTGGTGTCGGTCGACTGCAGGCGTTCGTCGGGCGTCATGCCCACGGCACCGCCGGTCGAGGGGATGAGAATCACATCGGGGCACACCTTGAGGATGGCCTCTTCACACTCCTGGAAACGGGCACGGTCCTGAGTGGGAGTGCCGTCGTCCCAGCGCACATGCAGGTGCACGATGGCGGCACCGGCATCGACTGCCGACTTGGCTTCGCGCACAATCTCTTCGACGGTATAGGGTACGTTAGGGTTCTGTTCCTTGGTTACTTCGGCGCCGCAAATGGCGGCTGTGATAATAAGTTTGTCCATAGTGAATTATTTTCTTTGGCAATCTTTGGGGGTTACACAAGTGCCGGAAGCACGGCACACCACGATGGGCTCATCGAGGATGTCGGCAGCCGACGGAGAGATGTCGGGGCGAGAAACCGCCACCTTGCGGGCCTCAAACTGCATGTGACGCGAAGTGTTACCTTCCTTGTCGATCCAGCCCTCGGCTTCGATATAGTCGCCCGCATACACGGGTGCCAGGAAGTCGACGCTGTCGTAGGCGCGGAAGAGGCCTTCGTCGCCGTCACGCATAATGAGAAGTTCGGTAGCCACATCACCAAACAGGTGAACCATGTGAGCACCATCCACGAGATTGCCGCCATAGTGGGCGTCCTTTGCGCTCATGCGCAGTCTGATTTTTGTTCTGTATTCCATGGTTAATTAAAATTATTTTTCAACATAGATGCCATCAACGTAAATGCCAGAGGCATGCACGCACTCGGGTTTGATTTCGCCCACTTTCACCAGTTTCTCGGCCTCTACCACCACATAGTCGGCAGCGGTAGCCATGAGCGGATTGAAGTTGTTGGTGGTTCCCAGGAACACCATGTTGCCAAATTCGTCAACGATGTTGGCACGCAGGAAGGCGATGTCGGCCTTGAGCGGTTTCTCGAGCAAGAAGTCCTTGCCGTCAACATTCACCACTTGCTTGCCGTCGGTCATGATGGTGCCCATGCCGGTGGGGGTGAGCACGCCGCCCAGACCTGCACCTGCCGCACGGATGCGCTCGGCAAGAGTTCCCTGAGGCACATACTCCACGATGAGCGTACCCTCGTTCTTCTGCAAGGCGGTCTGCTTGTTGGTACCGGTGTGCGAAACAATGGCTTTCTTCACCTGGTGGTTAGTCACTAACTTGCCGTGAGCCACCTCGTCGTAGGCGGTGTCGTTGGCAATGATGGTTAAGTCCTTGACGCCCTTCTCTACGATAGCGTCGATAATTTGTGTGGCACTGCCCACACCCAGGAATCCGCCGAACATGATTGTCATGCCATCATGTACTTTCTCGACGGCCTGTTCCAAAGTTATGAGTTTATTCATAAGTGTTTATGTTTTGGAATATATTAGTTAATTTCTTTAATCTGCAAAGATAATGAAAAATAATGAGAAAACCACCCTTTCCCTACCCTTTTTTTATTAGTAGATAATAATTCAATGCTTTTTTGTATCTTTGCAGTGCACGACGACAACCGTGCTACAGACTTCAACAGCCATCTAACCCCATACAATCATAAAAACTATGACAGCGATTGGCACAATACTACTATTTGGCGCGGCTATTGCCCTCATGATTGTAGCAATAGCGCGGTTCAAGATTCACCCCTTCTTGTCGATACTGGGCACTGCCCTGCTCCTGGCAATCTTGCTGGGCATCCCCTTGGTGCAGATTCCCGATGTGCTGGGCAAAGGCTTCTCGTCGATTTTCACAGGCATTGGCCTTGTAATCATCTTCGGCACCCTCATCGGCAACATCCTGGAGCGCACCGGCGGTGCTGTGGCACTGGCGCGTGCCGTGGAGCGCGTGGTGGGCAAACGGCATCCGCGGCTTGCCATGATGCTTATCGGGTGGATTGTGTCGATACCCGTGTTCTGCGACAGCGGTTTTGTGCTCGTGAGCCCCATCGGCAAGTCGCTGGCAAGGCGGTCGGGCGCATCGCCCGCTGCACTCATGCTGGCACTGGCTGCCGGCCTGTTTGCCTCGCATGTGTTCATCCCTCCCACTCCGGGACCCATAGCTGCGGCAGGCATGATGGGGTTGGAAAACAACCTGTTGCTAATCATCGGGGTGGGTGCAGTCATCTCGCTGCTGTCGCTCGTTCCCGCCTACTTTTTTGCTGGGTGGGTGGGCAAGCGCATCACCACCACTGAGCCCCTGAGCGAAATCACCGATACTGAGAAAGAAACCCGCTGCAATGCTGCCATGTCGTTCCTGCCCATTGTGGTTCCCATTGTGCTCATGGCACTGGGCAGCGTGGCGTCGCTCGTGAGCCTGCCGCCTACCCTATCAGACGCCTTCACCTTCCTGGGCAAACCCACCATCGCCCTGATGATAGCACTGCTATGTTGCATTCCTTTGCTGATGAAGCAGAAGATGACCGGCAAGTTCTACGACATCACCCAGAAGGCCCTGATGACAGCAGGGCCCATCATCTTCATCACTGCTGCCGGCAGCGTGCTGGGCAATGTGATTGTGGAAAGTGGATTCGTTGATATCATCAAGAATTTCGGCGACTCGCTCAAGACCCTGGGCGTGCTCTTTCCCTTTATCATAGCGGCCATCTTGAAGTCGGCGCAAGGCTCGTCGACGGTGGCAATCACCACCACAGCAAGCATGATGGGCATGTTCAGTGACTCAGGCTCGATGATGAGCGCCTTAGGCTTTACCAACCCTCTTGCCGCCGCCCTTGTGGTGATGGCAATTGGCGCCGGTGCCATGACGGTTTCGCATGCTAACGACAGCTATTTCTGGGTAGTCACTGGCTTTGGCGGCATCAAGGCGCGTGACGGCTATCGCTCAATGACGCTCATGACGCTAATCATGGGCCTCACCGCCATCGCCCTCATTGCGCTGGCAGCAGCCATTTTTCTCTAATTCTATTTCTGAAATTATTTGTCTGAATCAGGGTCAATCCGCGTCATTCGACGGCTTGATCTTGAACTGGATATGCGCCGACTTGTGCAGGATGTAGATGACTATGGCCTCGATCACATAGGCAACGAGATAACTGTACCAGATGGCTTTGGGCGCCCATTGCGATATGGCCCATAGCACAGGAATCACCGTGAGCGACAAGGCCAGCGAGATGAACAGCGCCATCTTATGATAGCTGTAGAGCTTGTAGATGATCATGAGCACATAAATGTAGCAGAAGGGGATGAAACTCAAGGCAAAGACGCGCAGCGCATGGTTGCTCTGTGCAAGCATGGTGGGATTGTCACAGCCAAAGAGTTCAGCAATGCCTTGCGGCCAAATCCACACGAAAACGCAGGTGATAACCATGGCTATGGTAATGAAGCGCAGACACTTGTCAATCACCAACCGCAGACTTGGAGCATCGCCCTTGCCCACCTGAATGGAGCCAAGCGACTGAAGCGTGCGGCAAGTACCGGCAAGGAACAGGTTGTAGATTTGCAACAAGTTCATGCACAGGGCAAAAACAAAGATACCCGCGCGTCCTGTGTGCGACAACACGATGGAGTTGGCACAGAGCAACAACAGCGTGAGACATACCGAGGCCAGAGCCAGCGGTGCTCCTTGCGAAAGGATTCTGCCCCACGATTTTGCCCAAGAGTCTTCATGTTTCAGCGACAATTTCAGGTTGCAGTTGCTGTAGCGGAAATGCCACATCATGATGGCGATGCCAACAAGGTGACCCACTACCGTTGCTGTCGATGAACCGGCAATGCCCCATCCGCAGAACTTAATGAACACGATGTCGAGCGAGAGGTTCACAGCATTGTCGATGAGAATCGCCACCGACACCAGACGCGGACTGCCATCCACTCCCACCATCGACGAGAGTGCCCACATGAGCATATAAGCGGGTGCACCCAGCAACATCACATTCAAGTATTCGCGCGTGGGTTGCAGCAGGTGCTCGTTCTTGCACAGCAACGAGGCCGCCTCGGCAGGCCACAGCAGGGCAACGGCCGACAGCACCAGTCCTATGGCAAGGCTGCCAATCAGCGACTGGGTGTAGATGTAGCGGGTGCGGCCTTGGTCTTTCTTGCCTATGTGCATGCCCACGAGCATACTCGCTCCCGTAGCCACAAGCATCGAGAGGGTGAACATGAACTGCACCACCGGACGCGACAGGTTGATGGCACTCACGCCGTCTTCGCCAATAAGGTTACCCACGATGATGGCGTCGACCACATTACCCAAGCACCCCGAAAGGGCTATGAGGATGGATGACCACAGAAACCGCCAGAATTGCGTCGTTATGTCGCCTTGCTCTTTTTGCACCATATTGTTCAGAGTTTGATGTAAATGGGTATTTTGCCGCCTCGCTTGTTCGGGATTAACGGTTCGGTCGACCAGGTGAATTTTGCATCAGGACATCCCAGGTCGGTCAAGAAGGTCTGTAATTGCTTGCAGAGACCTGGCATTGTCAGTTCGGGGTCGGACTTGCAGACGACTCTAACCTCAATGGTGTCGTCGGCTGTCTGCACAAACTGGAATCGCACAACATCGGGCCACACTTCAGTCTTGGCGAAGATTCCCGACACATTGAAGGTCTTGCCACAGATGGTGTAGTTGCCAAAAGTCCTTCCCTGAATCTGCATGATTGGAAGTGTGTTACCTGGTTCATCTGATGGCTTGATTCTGATTACATCACCCACATGATAACGGATGATAGGCTGTGCGAAGTTCGACAAATCGGTGATGAGCACGCCATCCGACCATTCGTCACTCATGCCCAAAGGCTGCAGGTTTTTGTCAACTGGCTCTACAATAATCCAGTCTTCGTTGATGTGCAGGTCTGGAGTGTCGTGGGCCATGGCTATTTCGCCGCCTTCGGTCATACAGTAGTTGTTGGCAACCGTACATTGGAAGGCCTGCTTCAGCAAGTGATAGTTCTCAGGCGACAACATCTCGGCCGATGTGATGAGGTGCTTGATTGACAGGTGCAGGCGGCCTTGCAGCTGCTCAACTGCCAGTTGCGCCAGCATTGAGGGATATCCCGCCATTGACTCAGGTTGGAACTCATTGAGTCGGGCAACGATGCTGTCAACACTGTCAAGGACAGAGATGCCCAACAGGTTGTCGGCACACTCGGCATAGGCGGCCTTCATGCGAAGGAATGCGCCATAACTCGAAGCCCCATTCGAGAGATGGATGATTGAGGCACGGCGGTGCTTTGAGAGGTCCAGCAAATCACCCACATCACCTATCAGTCGTTGAAAGGAGAGCTGTCCGTGAATCTTGTTGTGGTAGTCATCACGCACCATGGGCAGAGGATTACCCGTCGAACCCGAAGTACGCAAAGCGGTGTATTGGTCAAGAAGCAGACTCTGGTCCTTGACCGGGTCGCGGTTCACGTAGTCAAGCACCATCTGCAGGTTCAGCCTCCGGTCGGTCACCCAATCGTTATAGTGTGCCAGCAAAGTGGGCTTTTCAGTGATTGGCAAGTCGGTGAGGCAGTAGTCACTCGGCAGATTTGCATATAATTCTGCAAAATATGGCGAGTTCTGCTTTACATAGTCAACCAGCTCTTTCAATCGCTCGCTTTGCAACTGCAATCTTTCATCGCGCGACAGCATGGCTCCTTCTTTCACCAGCCGCTTCGCCTCATCAATCGATATTGTTTTCATAGCTGTATTATCATTTCTTGCAAAGTAACAATAAATCCTTTTTTTTTCTACAGGTCAAAGAAGCCGAGGCCGCTGATGGCGGTGAGCATGCGCTCCACATAATCCCACGAAGTGGGCGACCAGGTGAAGCCGAGCCTGTAGAGCACCTGAGCGGTGAAGTCGTTGTCACGGCTCACATCAGTGGTCTTCTGGCCATGTGCCATATCTTGATAAGCAAGCAAGCTCGCCATCTGTTTGGCCTTGACGGGATCGTTCTTGGCCGCCTCCATGGCTGCCTCAAAGTCTTCCTGCTCCACAAACTTGATTCCATCACCCACACTGGTGAGCCCCATGAGCACATCGCCCAGGAACTGGGTGTGAATGTTGTAGGGGTGGAACACGCAGCAGGCGTCGGGCGTGATTGCCAGCATCACAATGGCATGCGCCACCTCGTTGATGGGCGAGAATTCCACCCTTTTGTTGCGCATGGCAAAAGGACAAGACCCCAGCATGTTATAGACCTTGATTCGGCCCATGAAGGAGTTGGTGGCAAAGTTGGCCTGGAACTCGCCGTCGGTGCTGCGCGCGGCCAGATTGCCCACGCGCATAATCTTGGCCTTTAGTCCCTTGCGTGCCACGGCATCGAGAATGAGCCGCTCGGCCATGAACTTGGAGTAGATGTATTTGTTGCCCAGGAACTGACCCATGTAGAGGCGTTGCTCGGTGAACACATCGGCCTTAGGTTCGCCAGTCCACAGGCCACGCGTACTGGCCGTGGAGATGTGCACCAAACGAGCGCCCTTGCTCAAGCAATAGTCCACACATCGCTGGGCACCACCAATGTTCACATCCTCAATCTCGGTGCCCTCGCTAAAGTGCTTCACGATGGCTGCACAGTTGAACACGGTGTCGATATCCAGGTCCTCGCCAAAGTCGCTCGTCACATCGCCCACCACAATGTGCAGGCGCTTGCCGAAGAGTTCCTTGAAGGCATTGGCAAAGTAGTAGAACAGCAGGGTGCGCAGGCGATTCTCGGCCTTCTCGGCATCCTTGCCACGCACAAGGCAATAGATGTTGGTGGCATCGGAATCGATGAGTTCGCGCAAGATGTGAATGCCCAGATAACCCGTTGCACCAGTGAGCAGCACATTGCCCAACTTGCCCATTTCGCCCTTGCGGAAGGCATCGAGCGTGTTGGCGGCCAACAACTCGTTAATGGGAGCGTAGTCAAAGTTCGCAACCTCGTCGGCATCGTCGCTCACGCCCTCACCAGTGATGAGTCGTGCCAGTTTACGAGGAGTGGGATTGGTGAACACATCACCATAGGCCACATGCATACCGGCCTTGTCGGCTTCAATAATCACGCGAGTAACCACAAGCGAGGTACCGCCCAGTTCAAAGAAATTGTCGGTAGCCCCCACCCTATCCATCTGCAGGATGTCGGCAAAGATGTTGCAGAATGTGCGCTCGGTGTCGTTCGTCGGCTCCTCGTAGGCCGAAGTCACAGCCAGTTCGGGCTCGGGCAGTGCCTTCACATCGGTCTTGCCATTGGGTGTCATGGGCATCTTGTCAAGTTGCAGGTAGGCAGTAGGCACCATGTATTGCGTGAGGCTCTTCGAAATCTCGGCCTTGAGGTCTTCAGGCGCAATCACGCGGTCGGCGGTGTAGTAGGCACACAGGTGCTCCTTGCCGCCAATCTTGCGGATTATGATCACCACCTTGCCCATGCCAGGCACCTTGAGCATCACATTCTCGATTTCGCCCAGTTCAATGCGCAAACCACGCAACTTGATCTGGTGGTCGGTGCGACCTAGAATCACCACATCGCCGTCGGGCAGCCAGCGAGCATAGTCACCTGACTTATAGATGCGTGTGCCATGATAGTCGATAAAGCGCTCGCGGGTCATCTCGTCAAGGTTGTTATAGCCACGAGCTACACCACGGCCGCCAATGTAGAGTTCGCCTACCACGCCCACGGGCAGTTCGTTGCCATCCTGGTCCACAATGAATTCTTTCACATTCAACTGGGGCTTGCCCACTGTCACCATTGTGGCATGAGTGAGTTCCTTGTTGTTCGAGGCCACCGTAATCTCAGTGGGACCATAACAGTTCATGATGCGGGCCTTGGTAACGCCACGCAACTGGTCGAGCAACTGGTCGGAGAATTTCTCGCCACCGGCTCGCACAATGTTGATGTGACTGATGGCCTTGCAGAAATCGTCACTGGTGAGCCACGTCTGCCAACGCGAGGGCGTACCCGACACCATGTCGATGCGCTGGTCGGCAATGAGCTGAGCCAAATCGAGCGGATTGTTGGCCTGCTCCTCGGTGGCCACTATCAGCGTTTTGCCGTTGTAGTAGGCCATACCGATGTCTTGCAGAGCGGCATCGAATGAAATGGTGGTGACACTGAGCACTCGGGTGGCATCGGTCATCACAGCATTGGCAAACACATTGGCAGGATGCCCATAGAGATAGTTGCAGATGCCCTCGTGCCTGAGCATCACACCCTTAGGACGGCCAGTAGAGCCGCTGGTGTAGATAAGATAAGCCAGGTCGTCGGAGGTAATCTCGGGTTTGCGATAAGGTGCTTGCGTGGCAATGAGTTCCTCCACATCAATGGCCTTCTCGGCTGGGACACTGTCCATGCGGTCGGCCGTGGTGATGATGTAGCGCGCCTCACTATCCTCAAGAATCAGTTTGATACGGTCGGCAGGATACTCGGGGTCGCAGGGTATGTAGGCGGCACCCGTCTTGAGTACGCCGAAGAGGGCGAGAATCAGGCGACTGGTGCGCGGCAAAAGCAGCGCCACACGGTCGCATTCCTTCACGCCCCGCTGCTGCAAGGCGGCAGCAATACGTGTAGTCACTTCGTCCATCTCGGCATAGGTGTAGCGGGCATCGATACCCACCAGTGCCTCATGATCGGGCTGAGCGGCGGCAAAGTGGCCTATGCAGTCGTGGAAGAGCGAGAAGGGAGCGTCGCCAGTAGCCACTTGGCGCAGACCAGCGAGTTCGGCCTCCTGTGCAGGGCTCACGATGGAGAGGGCCCTCACCCGTTCATTGGGCATAGCCACCATGCGTTTGGCCACTTCTACAATGCTTTGTGCCATAGCATCGGCCAAACGTTCCGAGTAGAGCGAGTCGTCGTACTGCACCACAACGCCACGCGTCTCAATCTTGATATTGATTTTGAATTTGGGCACATTCAGTTCGAGCAATTCATTACCGATGACCTCTCCCCCGACAGTGTACTGAGAAATAACGCCCACCTGATAGGCGTAAGCAATAGCGGGACGGAAACCATAGTCGGCGGCTATGCGGGCAAAGGGATAATCCTCGTTGCGCAGTGTCTGGTCGAAACTATCGCTCACCTCACGCAGGAAGTCACCCACACTCACATCTTTGATGTCGACGGCAAGCGGCAATGTATTGACAAACATACCCACCGTGTCGGCAATCTTCAGGTTGGAGCGGCCGCTACTCACCGTGCACAGATACACCTCGCGGTTGTTGGTGTAACGCGACACCACATAGGATGTGGCAGCGAGGAACAGGTGAGCCGGAGTCACCTCCTGCTCGCGACAGAACGAGGCCACTTTGTCGTGGTCTATGGCACACACTGCCTCGCCAATGAAGCCCTGTTCGTCGGTCTTGGGCAAGTCGGCCGGAATCTCGCTGGCACCCTCGCAGGTACTCAGTTTCTCGGCAAAGAACTGCTGCGAAGCCTTGAAGGCCTCGGTCTCCTCAGCGGCTTGCTGGTCGGTGACGAAGTCAAGATAAGAATAGGTTTCCTTTTCCACATTTTTACCCTCAAGGGCTGCGCTGATTTGACGAATCAGCAAGTCGGCCGAACCACCATCGAAAACCAAATGATGGACATCAACGAGCAGATGAGTTCCACTCGGAGAGGTTACCACCTCGAAACGGTAAAGCGGCGGCTTCTGCAGGTTAAACGGACGCACAAATTCCTTTTTATAGGTTTCCAGTTCCTGATCGGTCATTTGCGTGACAGGAATGGTCACTGGCACAGCGTCCTCCAGGGTCTGCATGATTTTTTCTCCATCCACGGTGAAATGCACACCCAGTTCGGGGTGGCTTTCCACAACCCGTTTCACTACATCGGCCAGTTGCTCGGCCTTCACGCTCTGCGGATAAGTGAGCAGATAGGGTATATTATATATGGTGGATGCGGGATTCTTCAAGCACTCGAAGTACACACCCGTCTGGGCATACGAGAGGGGAACCGCCGTCTTTGTCTCAGCTTTTGCTTCAGCAGCAACCGGAGCCACTTCGCCGGCCATCATTCGCTTGAGAATCTCGTTCTCGATGGTCTGCAATGTTCCGGTCTTGACGAGCGTCTTGGAGTCGAGTGTCACCCCGAAGCGTTTGTTCACCTGCACAGCAAGTCGAATCGACGAGATGGAGGTCAGACCGGCATAACCCAATGGCGTAGTGACACCAAATTCGGTATTGCCCACAATCTGCGCGACCATATCGTGCAATTCCTCTTCAAGCACATTCATGGGCACATTGCTCTCTTCAATGGCATCGGCCTTCTTCTCAGGTTTGGGCAAAGCACGCTTGTTCACCTTCTGGTTCTGGTTGAGCGGAATGGCATCGATCTGCATCGTGACAGCAGGAACCATATATGGCGGCTTTTCGTCGAGGATGAAGTTGTTCAGAGCATCGATGTCGATGGTCTGGTCGCTCACGATGTAGGCAGCAATGAATTTGCCGCCACCTTCCTCGTCAAAGGCCTGTACCGTAGCATCCTTGATGCCCGGGAACTCGCGGATGATGCCTTCCACCTCTTTGAGTTCGATGCGGAAACCACGAATCTTCACTTGACCGTCACGGCGTCCCACAAATTCAATATCGCCACTGGGAATATATCGGACAATGTCGCCAGTGCGATACACGCGACAGTATTTCTCCTCACTGTTGAAGGGGTTAGAGATAAATGACTCAGCAGTTTTTTCGGGGCGATTCAAGTAGCCGCGACTTACCTGCGGTCCTGCCACCCACAATTCGCCAGAGGCACCCACGGGCAAGCGATGTCCATACTTGTCGGTGATGTAGCACTTGATGTTGCGTTGAGCCTTGCCAATGGGGATGTTCTTGATTTGTTCTTTTATGAAAAAGTTGGTCACGTAACAAATGGTTTCAGATGGGCCATAACCATTGGAGAGCGTGTAAGTGGTGGGCGGCTTGAGGGTGGAGAGTTTCTCGCCACCTGTGAGCAGGTGCTGCAGCGAGTTGTTCTCGAAATTGGTGGCAAACTGGAAGCCCACCTGCGTGGTCATGAACACATGTGTAATTTTCTTTTGCTCGAAAAACTCGTTGAGTGCCATCAGGTCGAGACGAATCTCTTCGGGAATCACATACAACTGTGCACCAACGGTGAGCGCGGAGTAAATCTCCATCAACGAGGCATCAAAGCCAAAACTGGCGTAGGCTGCCACACGGCTCGAGGCATCGATTTCCTGTGTGTGCTGGTGCATGTTGCAGAAAGCCACCACATTGCAGTGCTCGATTTGGCACCCCTTAGGCACACCTGTTGAGCCCGATGTGTAGAGCAAGCTAAACAGACTATGGGGCTTTGGTTCTTCGGGAACCGACTGCGCCTCTGGCAGATTGGGCAAGTCGCGGGTGAGAATCACCTCGCCCTTGTAGCCGTCAACGAGATTAATGAGTTCTTCATCAGCTATCAGAAGTTGTGCATTGGCATCACTCATCATGAATTCAAGGCGTTCCTTGGGATACGACGGGTCGAGTGGCTGATAGGCACATCCGGCCTTGAGCACACCTAGCGATGCGATTGCCATCCACTCGCAGCGCGGAATCAGTATCGAAACCACATCCTCGTCACTTAATCCACGGTTGGCAATGAAGGCTGCTATGCGGTCGCTCAAGTCATCGACCTGGTCATAGGTATAGGATTTGTCCTCATATACCACAGCAATCTTGTCGGGGTTGGCGGCTGCCTGCTGACGGCAGAGCGACACCACCGTCTGCGTGTCATCAAACGAGACGTCGGTAAGGTTGAAGTCATCAAGCCCCTTCACCTGGTTGGGAGTTGTGGATTCTATATCGCAAAGTTTCTCCTTGGTGAGGAATCCCATCAGAATGGCTTCATAACTCTCGAGGAGATGGTCGACAAGAGCCCGAGAATACTCATTGCTGGCATATTCAGCCTTGATCTGATACTTTCCATCTAAAATAAACGCCTTGATATAAAGCGAAACTCCCGTAGTGCTGTTGCCAATGCGAATGGTGCGCATGGGCTTATCCATCAGCGTGTTGTCACCAAAGATGTTGCCATGCCATGCAAAGGCGACATTGGTTTCCAGATGCTGGTCTTGCATGAGGTCGCCATAGGAGTAGATGCTGTGCTGACGGCATCCGCTCATCAGTTCTTGGCCTCTGAGAAGGAAGTCTGTCACTGTAGTATTGTCATCAAACTTGGCATAGACAGGAAACGTCTGGACAAACATTCCTATCGAGTTACCCATGCGCTTGTCGCTGCGACCATTATAGACAGTGTTGAACAACGACTCATTTTCAGAGTTATACTTGGCAAGCAAGAAGGCAAATGCGCTGGTAAAGAAATTGCTGCGATACACGCCATGGCTCTTGCAGTAGTCATCTACCTGCTGCATCTCTATGGAAAGGGTGCGCAGCGTGCTGTCTTCGCTGTGAGTGCCAATGGCCAAATCGGGATTGAGTTGGGTAAAGGTGTCGCTGCAATCAAAGTTCTTGGCATACCATTGCTTGGCTTCCTGGAAGGCGTCGGTTTTGCGTTTTTCGGCCTCATCCATCGCCACTTGCATCAGTGTCAGTTGCTCGGCGTCGATTGACTCGCCCCGATATGCCCTGTCGATGTCATGCAGCAGAATTTGCATTGATGTGCCATCGACAATCAGGTGATGATAGTCGACAAACAGGTAGTAGTGCTTGCCGTCGTGCATTACGCACGTGTGGAACAACCGGTCGCCATAGATGTTGAAAGGTTGCACCAGTCGAGGTTTTTCTTCCTCAATATCGTTAATTGTTTTTATCTCAACTGAGAATTGCTCATTGTCAAGGTCAAGCGTCTGAATGGGTTCGCCGTCATCGTTGAGTTCGATGCGGGTGAACATGGTGGGATGCGCCTTGAAAGCGGTCTGCACGGCTTGGCACAAACGCTCGCCGTCGAGACTGCCGTCGAGTTCATAGATATATGGCAGGTTGTAGCACGGTTCGCCCTGATGTGCCGCACAT
>JAEEVB010000280.1 GCA_016287065.1 Muribaculaceae bacterium | reverse complement strand
GTGCCTCGTCAAACTCCTCGTTAAACTCTTCGTCGGTCAACGCTGTGGGGTCGCCCAGCTGCTGCGTGTGCAGTTGGTCGCTCACCTCGCGGGCACGCACACGGTCGTTAAGCATCTGGTAAATCGAGAGTTTGCTCAGCAGCACCTGCTCGCGCACCTGCGGGTCGTTTGCCGCTGCAGCAAGTTCCTTGTCACACACGGCTATGGCACGATGGGCATAGTATTGCATGGAATCGGTCTTTTCCTCAAGCCAGAATTTGCCAGCATAGAACTGGAGCCGAGCCAAGTCGTCGGGATCCTTGCTCAAGAGCGACTCCTGCAAGCGCATGGCCTCCTTCACCTTGCCGGCCTTGGCAAGCAGCTGCGAGCGTAACAGCTTGTTGTAGAAATGCCCTTGGCTGGTGGTGTCGATGCGTTCCAGGCTGTCGTTCAGCGCCATGGCACGATTAAAGGTCTCTTCGCTGGGACTATTTTCATACTCCTTGATATAATCTTCCATCTCCACGGTCAGCGACTCGATGCGCGACTCGAGCGAGTCGGCCGAAGCATCCGACGCGCTGCCCGATGCCTGAGATGCATCACCCGACTGAGCATCACCGCTGCGACCACAGGCGCAAGCGCACAATGCCGTGAAGATTATGACCCAACCTTTTTTCATGAGACCATCAGACTATAATTTTTCACGCAAAGTTACCATTTATTCAACCTCAAAACAAGTGCTTGAGCACTTTTTTCGGTCATTTTTCTAAAAATAGTCTGCATTTTGTTTTCTAAATTTCAGAATAACTATTAATTTTGCACGCTGAAACGAAAAAAACATAATTTAGACACTACATAATTCTATGGCTAAGAAAGAAAAAGGAACTGCTCGTACCACTCTTGAAGGCGTGAACGATTCACTCACCTCGCTCGAGCAAAAATTTGAAAAGAACAAAAAGTATATCTATTGGGCTTTAGGCATCGTGGCTGCCATTATTCTCGCAGTGCTCGCCTATGTTTATCTCATCATGAAACCCGCTAAGGAGAACGACCAGATCGCAACCAGCAAGGCCGATATGGCACTCTTCGACCAGGGCAAGAATGAGGATGCCCTTAAGCAATATCAGGCAATCGCCGGCAACTCGAGCTATGCTACAGCCGACAGGGCTGCCCACATGGCTGCCATCCTGCTCTATCAGCAGGCTCTGCAAGAGACCGATGCCAAGAAGGCTAACCAGAACTACACCAAGGCTGCCGATCTGCTCGAGCGTTGCGACGCCGACGGCAAGCTCACTGGTCCTGCTGCCAAATCACTGCTCGGCGACTGCTACGTGAACCTCAAGCAGTATGACAAGGCCATCTCGGCCTTCGACGAGGCCATCAGCATCTGCAAGGATAACAAGGAGTATGCTCCCGAGTTCATCCTCAAGAAGGCTCGCGTGCTGCACGCAACCAAGAACTACAAAGGCGAACTTGAAGCCTATCAGCTGCTCAAGGACGAGTATCCCCAGACAGCTCAACTCTTCAACGTGAACGTCGACAAGTATCTTGAGCGCGCTAAGGCTCTCGTTGGACAATCCAAGTAAGAAGGATATTTTTTCATAATGTAAAATTTGACTTGCAGGCTCCGTGGTGGCGCTTGCAAGTTTTTTTTGCACTTGTCGCACAAAATCACTATTTTTGTACTCATTCAGTACACCTTTAAAAAAACGACTCTTTTATGAAAACCATCTACAAGCGCATTCTGCTCAAGCTCAGCGGCGAGTCGCTCGCTGGAGAGCTAGGTTACGGCATCGACCCGAAACGCGTTGAGGAATATGCCACACAAATTCAAGAAATAGCACAAGCTGGCGTGCAAGTGGCCATCGTGATTGGCGGCGGCAACATCTTCCGCGGACTCAAGGGCGCGGCCCAAGGTTTCGACCGCGTGAAAGGTGACCAGATGGGCATGCTCGCCACCGTCATCAACTCACTCGCACTCGCTTCAGGACTCGAAGACCATGGCCAGAAGGCCGTTGTGCTCACAGCCATCAATATGTTCCCCTTTGGCGAGCAGTACAGCAAATGGCGCGCTATCGAAGCCATGGAGCAGGGCAAGGTAGTAATCATGTCGTGCGGCACCGGCAACCCCTTCTTCACCACCGACTCGGGCTCGGCGCTGCGAGGCATCGAGGTTGAGGCCGACGTCATGCTCAAGGGCACACGTGTCGACGGCATCTATACCGCCGACCCCGAGAAAGACCCCACCGCCACCAAGTTCGACCGCATATCCTACGACGAGATCTATCGCCGCAACCTCAAGGTAATGGACATGACAGCCACCATCATGTGCAAGGAGAACAACTTGCCCATCCACGTGTTCAACATGGACGTTGTGGGTAACCTCAAGAAGGTGATTACAGGCGAGCCCATCGGCACCGTCGTATATCAAGAATAACGCTATAATCCATACATACACATCCTGTGCCCTGAGCCATTCATGCGCATCAGGGCATTAGGATATTATCCCCGGCCGTGGAGTTTTCGGTAGGTTTCATAGTATTCTTCGAGTTCGTCGAAGTAGGCGAGCTGCAGGTTATAACAAAACACCAGTACCCCGATAAGCACCAGCGTATAACCCACCATCCAGCCACGGAAGGAGTGTCGCCACACGCCATCGCGCAACTTGCAGAACACAAATGTGGCTATAACAACAAACATAGGCTGGATTGGCAGCACATAACGGCTCACCGTGCCACCCACAATATAGCAAACGCCCAGGTAGCAAACGGCAGGCACCAGGCCCCAAGAGCCCACGCCACGGTCTTTGCGCCAACCGATGAACAGGTAGTAATAGAGCACCATACCTCCCACCACATA
>JAEEVB010000279.1 GCA_016287065.1 Muribaculaceae bacterium | reverse complement strand
ATTGGATTGCCAAGCGAACTTTGTCAGTTATTGTGTGCCCTCTCAATCATTGCCTTACGCTTTTTTGCGGTGAAGCATAATTTATCATTTCCCGTCATGAAAAAATAAGCCATTATGGAAAACAATAAACCTTCAGAAATTAAAAAGACCTTAATACAACTCATCAAATATGGCATCATAGGCGTGAGCAACACACTTATCACGCTCATCACCTTCTATGTGCTCAACACTCTACTCAATGTGCCATACGTACCTGCAAATGTTACCGGATATGTGTTGGGTGTTGCCAACAGCTTCTTCTGGAACCGCACATGGGTATTTAAAAACAAAAGCAATTGGCAGCGGCAAGCCGTGCTCTTCGTCATCGGATTCTTGTTATGCTGGGGGTTGCAAATACTCTTCAGTTGGGTACTGCTTGAACCTTGCGACATGAAGAATCTCACCATCAGTTGGTTACCCATGAAGAAGGCAGGTCAGAACATTGTCATGATTCTCGCAATGGTGGTCTACACCCTTGCCAATTATGCCTACAACCGCACCTTCACCTTCAGAGAGCAGCAGTAAAGCCACATACCTGTCTACAGAATTCTGTTTACAGGAAACTATAATCTAATAACTAAAGCTGATAAGCTATTCACACCGTGTGAGCGTGACTCCCACGTCGGTCACACCTTGCAGTAGTTTTTCACGAGTTTTCATTCCATTCCACACTACAATGCGCTGCACACTTGCTCGCGTGACACTACGAGCTATGGTGCGTTCCAACTGATAGGACGAGCCAAATCCCGCACCTTTCCAGTTGCCATAATCATCAGCCACATCATAATCCACCATATGGCGAGTCACCTTACCTGCAGCATCGATAAAATCCACTGCCAGCAGCAATTTCTGGTAGGCATAGTGCGTATCATGCCGGATCGCTACTTTCACATCATAGTGCCCTAGCGAGTCAAGGCTATCGGGTGCGAAATGTAGAGGAGCATTTGCACTCCAGCCTTTCGATGATATAGAGTAGAAACGGGAATAGTTCTGTCGCTCAGATGTGCAGCCTGGCAACACCCATAGAGCAGCAAACAACAGCACTGCAACGCAAAGTATGCCGACCTTGCGCTGCAGCTGTCTGTTATCTGATGAGGTAATGAGCATGATGAACTGAGCATCAAGAGGTTTTTATTCAGGTTTGGCTTTAGGCGCACTAAGATTTCCGCCATTTCGGCGCTGTCCACGAGTGCCATTATCACCATTGCCTATCTGAGGCCTACGATGATTGTTTCCACCATTACGACGAGGTCCTCCATTAGGTCTGGGTCTGTTGCTTTCTACATTGCCTTCACCACCTTTTGGCTCTCGTTGTTCACGTGGCTCTCGCGACTCTCGATTCTCTGGTCCTGCAGGTTTAGTCCTGTTTTTGTTTCTGCTCTTTTTCTTCTTCTTTTTATCGAAGCGACTGATGCTATCCTGTCCGATGATATCTCCAAAGGCTTTAATCTCGGCCTGATGCAAATCATTATCAGGATTTAATTTATCAGGACGCACACCATTCTTGTTAAGCGCAACCACCTCAAAAGCTCGTTCAGCAGTAATGGTCACAAGATTTGCTGCCATGTTCTTGTCGGTCGAATAAGTAATCTCCTTCTTGAACATATCAGTCTTGAAGTGATAGTAAACATTATCCTTGGTTTCAAGCGGGAGGTCACGTGGCGGTAATTGCTTGGTGACTTCCACATATGAATCAACCTCAAAGTTAATGCAACATTTAAGCTTAGCACACTGACCTGCAAGCTTTTGTGGATTAAGGGAAATATCCTGATAGCGAGCAGCACTCGTGGCTACCGACACAAAATTGGTCATCCAGCTGGCACAGCACAGCGGGCGACCGCATGGTCCTATACCCCCTATCCTACCAGCTTCTTGACGTGCACCAATCTGTTTCATCTCCACCCTAATCTTAAATACTTCAGCGAGCACCTTGATGAGTTGACGGAAGTCGACTCGCTCATCGGCAATATAGTAGAATATAGCTTTATTACCATCACCTTGATATTCCACATCGCCAATCTTCATCTTCAGATTCAGGTCGGCAGCAATCTGACGCGAACGAATCATCGTGTCCACCTCACGCGCCTTAGCTTGTTCAAAACGCTCCAAGTCGGCTGGTTTTGCTTTCCTGAACACTCGCAGAATCTCTACGTCGGGCTTCAGGTTGGCTTTCTTCATCTGCAACTTCACAAGACCACCTGTCATCGACACTCGACCGATGTCATGCCCCGGATTAGCCTCCACTGCCACCAGGTCGCCTTCTTTCAAGTCAAGATGGGCCGAGTTGCGGTAAAAGCCTTTACGGGTATTCTTGAAGTGCACTTCAACTAATTCGAAATCGTTGGCTCCACCTGGAACGTCAGCAAGCCAATTATAGGCATGCAGATTGCAACGGGTATCGGTCGCGCATGCATTGCACGAACAACTGTCGCAATTCACGCATTCGTCGCCTTTCAGCGGCTTGCTTTCAATATTTAAATTCTCAGCATTCATGAGTATGTAGAAGCATAGAATTTACTTGGCGTAGCTCACAGCACGGGTTTCACGTATCACCGTGATGCGCACCTGTCCGGGATAAGTCATCTCATCCTGAATCTTCTGTGCTATCTCAGTCGAGAGTTTCTCAGTCTCGGCATCAGTGATCTTGTCAGCACCCACAATTACACGCAGTTCGCGACCTGCCTGAATAGCATATGTCTTAATGACACCAGGATACGACATTGCCAGATGCTCAAGGTCGTTGAGTCGCTTGATATAGGCCTCAACCACCTCACGACGTGCACCAGGACGAGCACCAGAGATGGCGT
>JAEEVB010000278.1 GCA_016287065.1 Muribaculaceae bacterium | reverse complement strand
CTCTGAAACCCCTCACCGCTCCTGTCGACACCACAGTTGTGGGTCAGGAAGCCGAGTTTATGGCACTGGGATGGCGCTTTGGCGCTGGAAACGCGTTGCAGACCGACACCATGGATGTGGTGGCCGATTTGCTCTCGAACGGCACTGCCGGCCTCATGGACCTGGATTTGAACCAGCCCCATAAGGTGATGATGAGTGGCGCCTACAGCGACATGATGACCGACTACTCTATGCTCATGCTCATCGGTTATCCTAACGAAGGCCAGACGCTCGAAGATGTGCGTGAAAAACTGCTCGCCGAGGTCGACAAACTGCGCCGCGGCGACTTCGACGACGACCTGCTCCCCAGCGTGGTGAACAACACTAAATTCAACTTCCTGCAATCGCTTGACAACAATGCCTCGCGCACACGCCGATTAGTAAATGCTTTCATCAACCATGTTGATTGGGCACAAGAAGTGGGCCGACTCGACCGCATGAGCCACATGACCAAGCAGCAGATTGTGGACTTTGCCAACCGTTACCTGACCGACGGCTATGTGTGCGTTTACAAGCGTCTGGGCGAAGACACCACACTCAAGAAAATCGACAAGCCGCAAATCACCCCCATTCCCACAAACCGCGACATGCAGAGCAACTTTGTGCGCAACCTGCTCGGCGAGACCGTGGCTCCCATCGAACCCCAGTTCGTCGACTTCAACAAAGACATGACGATAGGCAAGACCGACAACGGGCTGCCCCTGCTCTACAAGCAGAACACACAGGATGACCTATTCACGCTCACCTATTTGTATGACTTCGGTGTCACTTCCGACAACCGTTACAACGTGGCGGCCGAATACATGGAATACTTGGGCACCAAGAAACTCTCGGCCCAGGATTTCAAGAAACAGCTCTACAAACTTGCTTGCAAAATCTCTTATAGCGTGAACGACAACGAGATGAAGGTGTATCTCTCGGGGCTCAACGAAAATATGCCCCAGGCCTTGGCACTGCTCGAAGATGTGATGAACAATGCCCAGCCCGACCAGGAGGCTTATCGCGGCATGGTCGAAACCATCATCAAAGCGCGCCTGGATGCCAAGAGCAACCAGGAATCGTGCTTTAACTATCTCATGGAATACGGCCAGTATGGCCCGCGCAACACTATGACCGACATTGTGAGTGCTGAACAGCTCCGCAGCACCCAGCCTGAGGTGTTCACCAACCTCATCAAGAACCTGAACAACTACAAGCACACCGTGCTCTACTACGGTCCGCTCTCACAAAAGCAGATTGCCTCCACTATCAAGAAATTCCACAAGGTGAACAAAAACCTTGCCGATGCACCCAAGGGTGTCCCATATATGGAACAGCCCACTCCCGCGACCGAGGTTTGGATTGCTCCCTACGATGCCAAGAACATCTACATGGTGCAGTATAACAACAACCAGCGCGACTGGGCTCCTGAGCATGCCCCCACAATCAACCTGTTTAACGAGTACTTTGGTTCAGGCATGAACGGCATCGTGTTCCAGGAACTGCGCGAGGCTCGCGGACTCGCTTACTCGGCTGCCGCACGCTACAACCAACCTTGGGAAAAGGGTCACAAGGAAGACTTCTATACCTACATCATCACCCAAAACGACAAGATGATGGACTGTGTGAACGAGTTCAACAACCTGCTGAACAACATTCCGCAATCAGAGGCTGCCTTCCAGCTCGCTAAGGACGGTATCACGAAGAAACTTGCCAGTCGCCGCGTGACACGCTACGGTGTGCTCAACAGCTACCTTGCTGCCAAGCGCCTGGGTCTTGACTACGACATCAACAAGATGGTCTATGAACAGCTGCCCAAGCTCACGCTCAACGATATCGTGAACTTCTCAAAGCAGAACATGGCAAACAAGCCTTACCGTTACCTGATTTTGGGCAACGAGAAGGAACTCGACATGGAAGGTCTCAAGAAGATTGGCCCCATCCGCCGACTCTCTCTTGAAGAAATCTTTGGTTATTAATTATCTCACAACAATCAGGCCCGTTGCCATTAATGCAGGCGACGGGCTTGATTTTATACTCACTTTCTATGAAAACTAATCGACTAATCCTGTTTGCAGTAGCCATCTTGAGTTTGAGCGCCACAGCGCAAGACTTGAAAACCAGTGGCAAAACGGTCGATGAGCTTGTGCCATCAACTTGGCACAAGACTGAGGCCAAGGGCGACCTCGACGGCGATGGCATTGCCGACCTCGCCATCATTGCCACACCCGACTTCAAGCAGCATCTCAAAGTGCGTGAAGACGGCTATGTCTACAATTTCAACCAGCCCATCCTCGCCATTTATCGCGGAAACGCAAAAGGTGGTTATAACCTGTGGAAACGCTACGACAAGGCCGTTGCCGGCAATGAAAACGAATACAACTTCATCTCCCATTCTCTTAGCATCAATTCGCGCAAGGTGCTGAAAATTGGCATCGAGCACTTCTCGAGCGCAGGCAGCTACACCAATAACAGTTCAGACTATTTGTTCCGTTACCAGAACGGAGATTTCTTCCTGATTGGTGAAGACAATGAGGAAATGAGCCGCAACACAGGCGAGGTTGTGAATGTGAGCAAGAACTACCTCACAGGCAAGCAATGCCGCACCGTGAGTGCAGCATTTGTCGACTCCAACATCCGACCTTCGGAGAAATGGAGCACCTTCAAGCGCACACCACTGCGTGCACTTGGCTCATGGACTATTGAGGATTGATCGCCTCCTATCTGATAGGCACCAGCGGTTTTTCCTTCACGCCGGGCTCATCGGCAGGCGACTGGGGCACATACACGCAGTTGGCCAATCCATTGCTCTCCCACACCCAGATGTC
>JAEEVB010000033.1 GCA_016287065.1 Muribaculaceae bacterium | reverse complement strand
GAGCCTTGAGTGCCGTCGGTGGGGCTGAACTGCTCAAACATGCGGCCGAAGGGCGCAAGGATGTCGCTGTCGCCCAAAGCAGAGTGATATTGGTCGCGTGACTGGCCCTTGGAGAGGAAGAAGAAGCGGTTGATGTTGGCCTCATGAACGGTAAAGAGTGTGCCAGGATTCATGCCGCCCTCGTTAAGGCGCATGCCGTCGGTAAGCAGCTCGGCATATTCGATGGCCGATCCAATGTAGATGCGTAGCGACTCATAATTCTGATCGTTGAATAAGGAGGGATTGGTGATACCAGTGTGGTCAGCATTCCAGTTTTTGCTGAAGTTGTCGCGCACGGCGAGTAGTACAATGGTATAACCTTCTTCCACCGGCTTATAGGTGGTAAAGTCGGTGTAGTTATTGCTGTTACCAGGAATGTCCCATCCGCCGGCAATTCCACCATAATAAACCTGGCGCGTGCGCGAGTTGAGGTTGTTACCTTGTGTGTCTCCATAGCCAGCATAGTGGATGCCTGGTATGTTCTTGTCGGTGTAGATTTTTCGTAGCAGTGCGATGATCTGGTCGGGGTCGGTAGCCCGGTCGGTGAGTTTTGACTTGTGCTCTGTGGTGCCGATTGGCCAGTAATAATCAAACTGCTCCTGCTCGTACCACGACTTTTCGTGAGTCACATTGATGCCGGCACCAATGTTTTGTGTTGCGGTGCCGTTCTGTGCCCAGGCACTGATGGCAGCAATCGCAACAAGAATGCTTGTGATTAAAACATGTTTTTTCATCATAGTGATACTTTTAATATGTTGTAAATTTTGTAGATACTATCTGTAATAGATTGTGAATATATATGCGTAATTTAAGAATTGTGAGTGTCTACTGTGAAAAGACGTGTTGCTCTGTGCTGTAGAAAAACTATTATTTTTAATGGTTCCTTTGCTTTTGAGCTTTATTTTCAAATGCACTGAAAATATCCGGGGCGCAAAGGTAGTGTGACGATTTTGAATAGGCGTAATTGTTTTAAACAATTTACATGATATTAACATAATTTTTTGAAAATCGCCTGGATTTTGTATGAAATTCTGCATAAAAATACCAATTACGAAGTGCTGAAGATGGTGAGCAAGCAGAGGGTATTGTGTGCCATATTTCTTGTGAAAATGGGGAGGAAGTGAAAAAAGTGGCAGAAAAAAACACGTCATGCACAATAAATAGCCCGCGTGTGCGTTATTGAGATAAAAATAAATAATAAAAATCATGATTTTGATTAAAGGAAAACAATATATCCGCCACCTGCTCGCTGCCATGATGCTGCTGGCGGGCTGGCAAGGTGCTATGGCATTTGAATCAACGGTTACTGCCGATTCGTCAAAGCTCAGTACGGGCCGATGGGTGAAAATTAAGGTGACCGAAACCGGTATTCACGCTATTACGGCCGCCGATGCCCAGAAGTGGGGTATGAGCGACTTGAGCAAGGTGCATGTGTTTGGATTCGGTGCCGAGCAGATCCCCGGCAAACTCACGAAGGACATTCCCGATGATCTGCCGCAATTGCCCGTGGTTCGCACCGATGACAAGATTCTGTTCTATGCGCAAGGCCCAACAAGCTGGAGCCCTGCCAACATTACCGTTAACTTTGCGCCAAAACAGCATCCCTATTCGCTGGCGGGCTATTACTATGTGACCGATGACAGCCATTATACCGATGTCGATGTCACGCATTCGACCCGTCCCGTGGCTGGTGATGTGCTGCAGACGGCATTTGGCCGTGTGTATCATGAGCAGGAACTGGTGAATCCCGGTGAGACGGGTCACGAACTGCTGGGCGAGGACTTCAGCACCAATCGCACTCAAAACTTCAAGTTCTTCCTCGATGGTTATGTAGAGGGTGGCGACATCAATGTGATGACGAGTTTTGCTGCCAGCATGTCGGATGGTCAGAGAACCGGACAAACCGGTAGGCTCACTTACAAGTATAACGGGACAAATTTGCCCTATAATTCGATTTACGATAGAATAACTCAGGTGTCGAACAACACCCTTCAGCACTACATCTTGGTGAATTCGTTGAAGACCTTCAACTTGAACGGTACCAAAGACCTGGACTATGAAGTGACCTTTAGCCCGGTAGGAACCCTATATCTTGCACGCCTTAATTTCATCACCGTGAATTATGAGCGCGCGCTGACGATGAACAACGGTTTCATTAGCTTCGGGCAATATCGTACCAGTTCTGCCAATGTGCAGTATCAGATCAAGGGCTGTAGCGAGCACACCCATGTGTGGGATGTGACCTCGCCGAGTTCGCCCATGGCCATGAATGTGACTATGCAGGGCGATGTGGCATCCTTCTCGCCCCACGCTTCGGGTAACAGGGAATACATAGCCTTTAATACCGATGTCACCAATTATCCCTCGCCAGTAATGGTCGGGGAGATGAAACCTCAGAACCTGCACGGTGAACCTACACCCGACATGATTATTATTTCAGCAAAGGAATATATGGGTCAGGCCCAACGCTTGGCCGACATGCACACAACCATCGACTCGATGCGCGTGCTGGTGGTAGATCAGGAGACTGTGTTCAACGAGTTCTCGAGTGGCACCCCCGATGCGTTGGCTTTCAGAATGCTGTGCAAGCACTTCTACGACCGTGGCAGGGATGCCGAGGGTCACAAGTTGGGCTACCTGCTGCTCTTTGGTAACGGCACCTACGACAACCGCCACCTGACGGCACGGTTCAATGGCGCATCCTATCCCACATTGCTCACATGGCAGAGCGATAATGGCGATAGTGAAACAACATCGTATGTGAGCGACGACCCCTTTGCCGTGCTTGCCGACAACACTGGTCCCGATTTCTATAACTACTCGATGAGCATCGCCGTAGGACGCATGCCGGTTCGTAGCGTGAGCGAGGCCCGCACACTGGTCGACAAGATTATTAAGTACGTCACCGTGGCCGACAACGGCGCCTGGAAGAATACCGTGATGAGCGTGGCCGATGATGGCAATAAAGGTGGTCATATGGTTCATGCCGAGTCGGTAATTGGCACCACGTTGAAGTATGGTGGCGAGGACATGGTGAACAGCCGCGTCTATCTCGACGCCTTCGATGCCGTGAGTGTGGGTTCGGGCCGCAATTATCCTGATGCCCGCACCAAGATGTATGGCGGCCTCAAGGAAGGTGTGGCATGGTGGAACTATGTAGGGCACTCGAGCACCAATGTGTGGACCGACAATGGCCTGCTGCTGCGCAACGACATAGAGCAGAACCTGTATTATCGTCACCTGCCTATACTGCTGACGGCTAGTTGCGAATTTACCCGATTCGACAAGGTGAATGAGCCGGGCGGTGTGCAGGTGCTGCTGAATACACGTGGTGGCTGTGTGGCCTTGATTAGCACGGCCCGCCAGGTGTATATGGGCAACAACCTGCGACTGCACAGCTCTCTGGCAAAGTATGTTTTCGCACATGACGATAGTGGTTTGCCTATGCGAGTGGGCGACATCATGGCAAAGGGCAAGAGCGATGTGAGGGGCGACAGCAACAACTCGCGTTTCATCCTCTTTGGCGACCCAGCGTTACGACCGGCATTCCCCGCCTATAAGATAAGAGTAGAAAGCATTAATGATAAGGCGGTAGACCCCACCGATATGCCTGTATTCCAGGCTCGCCAGACGCTTACCTTTGCCGGTTCGGTAGTCGATGCACACGGCAACAAACTCACCGACTTCAATGGACCCTTGGTGTCTACTCTTTATGACTGCGAGCAATCGGTCATCACACACGGCTACAGTGGTTATAACGACCCAGGTATGGAATTTGTCTACAACGACCGCTCCAACAAACTTGCGGTGATGGTGGACACGGTGACCAACGGCAGTTTCTCGTTCAAGATTACCATCCCTTCGGAGGTGCTGGCCACCTACGATAACTATCAGCCTGCATGGATAAGCCTTTATGCTTACGATAATTCGTCACTCTCTAACAAACTGTGGAATGGAGGTTCGCGCGAGGCACAAGGCTCGAATGGCGACTTCTACATTTATGGCTATGATGACACTGTAGTAGCCGATACAATAGGGCCTGAAATCAGCCTATTTGCCATCAACTCGGTCGATTTCACCGATGGCGATGACGTGAACGAGTCGCCCCTGGTGCTTGCCACTGTGAGCGACAAGTCGGGAGTGAACCTGTCGTCGAGCGGCATTGGCCATGCCATCACGCTCATGCTCGACGACAAGGTGACCTACAACGATGTGACGTCTTACTACACACCCATTGCGGCCGATGAGGGTACGGCTGGCGACATCAATTATGTGCTGAAGGATCTCGAGAATGGTCATCACACGCTCACCCTCAAGGTTTGGGATGTATTCAATAATTCGTCAGAAAAGACGGTGACCTTCAATGTGGTGACAGGGCTCAAACCCGACGTGTACGACATCTATACCGATGCCAATCCTGCATCGGTGTCCACCAACTTCTATGTGAGACACAACCGTCCCGACGCTGTTCTGATCATCAAGCTTGAAATCTATGACTTGTTGGGCAGACTGGTGTGGAGCACGACTCAGACGGGACGCTCCGACATGAACACCTCGTTCCCCATTTCATGGGATTTGACCGACCTGAGTGGTAACCGCGTGCCCCGTGGTATCTACGTCTACAGGGCTGCCGTGTCGACCGATGGAGAGCGCGAAGCAACCAAGTCGCGCAAGATTGCTGTCACGGCCCAATGATGTGATATCAAGGTGTGATGAGCCATGAAAATGGCAAACGTTTTTGTTATTTCAATAAAAAATGTTTATTTTTGCACCTTAATATATATTTGAAATATAAATTGATTCGATGAGTGAGAACAAGAACATGCCCAAAGTGGCAATGCCCGAGCCCACCCTTAGGCGTTTGCCGTGGTATCTTGCCTATGTGAGGCTCCTGGAACAGCGTAACATAGAGTACGTTTCATCAACTCAGATATCGAAAGAAATCAATGTCGATGCATCGCAGATAGCCAAAGACCTGTCGTTCCTCAATATCAAGGGCAAGACTCGAATTGGCTATGAGGTGCGCAAACTGGTAAAAGAGTTGACCGATTTTCTGGGCTTCAAGAGCCGTCACAAGGCATTTGTGATAGGTGTGGGTAGCCTTGGAGCGGCACTCATTCAAGATGTGGGTCTGTCGCAATATGGCATGAACATAGTGGCAGGCTTCGACGTCGACTCGAAACTGGTGGGGAGTGATGTGTGTGGTGTACCCATCTACGGTATGAGCGAGCTGGCCGCTCGTCAGCAGGAGTATGGCGTTTCGATTGCCATACTTACGGTTCCTGTAGAGCATGCTCAAGAGGCAACCGATGTGATTGTGGCATCGGGCCTGAAAGCGATATGGAACTTCACACCATTCCGAATCAAGGTGCCTGATGATATTGTGCTGCAGAATACCTCGATTTATGCGCATTTGGCACTGATTTACAACAGAATGGGGCTAAAGGCCTCGAAATGAAACAAGAGAATAATCGTGAAGATACTGGTTGTGACAGGCATAAATGAAAATAACGCGAGCCCCTCGATGCGGGTGCGGTCTTTGGCCGACTCGGCAGTATTGCCGAGCCGAAAGCCGTTTTTTGTGCCCGACTTTGCCAGTCGCTTCACTTGCCGCCCCGCTTTGTGCGTTCGCATCGACCGCTTGGGCAAGCACATAGCTCAGCGTTATGCTCATCGTTACTACAATGGTGTGGCAGCCTGTGGCCTTGTATGTGCTCACGAAATGGCCGATTCCACAGTGTGCGATGATGCCGATGCACGAAGCAACTCGTTCGATGGAGCGTTGTTGTTGGGCGATTTTGTTCCCTATGATGGTGAGCCCGACGTTGCGGTGAGCTTAACTACCGAAACAGGAGCTTCCTTTGCTTGGAGCAGTACAGGCCTGCCTGAAACGCTTCATGCGGTAATCACCGAATTGAGCCGCTACATGACGTTGAAGATGGGCGACCTGATAGTGCTGCCTGCCGATGATAATGAGTCGGTGGAACTGCACATAGGCGGTGAATTGAATGCCACAGTAGCTGGTGTCGCATCTCTAAGGACAAGAATCAGATAAAGAAACAACGAAAAAATATAACTAAATATAACTAATTATGCGTAATAAGTATTTTCTCAAACTTGCAAGTGTGGTGTTGCTGGTAATGTGCACAATTACCGGGGCACAGGCTTTGAGTCTGTCGCGTTATGCGACCGCATCGAAGTTGAAAACCGGAAGATGGGTGAAGATTCAGATTCCGGAAAGCGGTATTTACGAACTCACTACTGCCGAGCTGTCTGAAATGGGCTTCTCTGACATTTCGAAGGTGAGGGTTTATGGTAACGGTGGTTACCAGCAAAGCGAAGTGCTCGACGGTTCTATGCCCGACGACTTGGTGCAGGTTCCTGTTCAGCGTTATGGCGACAAGATTTGTTTCTATGCTAAAGGACCTGTGAGCATTAAGTTGGAAACTTCAACACCTACCCGTTTTTCCCGAACAGTCAACACCTATTCACAGTATGGCTACTATTTCATTACTGAGAATATCGGAAACGACCTCACTGTGAATGTGTCGACGGCAAGCGATACTGATGGTTCAGTGCCCAGAGCAACGAGTCTTGACTACTGTTATCATGAGAGAGAGATGGCCTCGATCACCATGTCGGGTAAGAGTCTGCTGGGTGAGGCCATACCGCTGCCCAACAATCTGTCAGTTGCCTATAGTATGCCTGGCCGTAGCTCTAACACCCCGGTAATCGTAACCGCTTGTGTGGCTGCTACTGTCTCGAATTCGTCGTCATCCTCATCTATTCCAGTATCGGGTTACATGACCGCTTCGATGAACTCTGGTGATGAATTAGACGAACTCAATTACACTCTTTCGGCATCCCGCATCTATGGTGCTTCGGGACAGGTTTCCTATAACTTTGCTACTCCCACTATTCAAGTTACCCCTAAGCGTGATGCTCCTGATGGTACCATTCAGTTTAGCGCCTATAGCGCCAGCGGTGGTTCGGTGACTCGAGCATATCTTGATTATTTCCTTTTAGGCTATGTGCGCGATAACAAATTAGACGAGGCTAGTCAGTTCAGAATGTTCTTCGACAAGATGACAACATCTGATCGCGTCGAGTTGCCGACAGCAACCGACAACCTTGTAGTGTGGAATGTAGATAACGAGTCGATTCCGGTGCAGTACGCACTCAGTGACTATACCGATGGTGAGTCTGACCCCGTTAAGGCGTTCACTCCTGGATATGCTAAGTCGGTATCGCGTTTTGTGGCTTTTGACCCCACAATGCAGCTCATGAAGATTACTGCCTTTGAGGAAGTCGAGAACCAGAACATTCATGGTGCTTCAACTCCCGACATGGTAATCTTGACCGACAGGGAATATATGGAGCAGGCCGAGCGCATCGCCCAGATGCACCGTGACCACGACAATATGAGCGTGCTCATTGTGCGTCAGGACCAGGTGTTCAACGAGTTTAGCAGTGGCACACCCGATGCTATGGCTGTGAGAATGATGAACAAGATGTTCTATGACCGCAACAAGTCGAAATTCAAAAACTTCTTGATTTTGGGTTGTGGCTCGTATGACAACCGTGGCTTGATTTCCAACAAGCCTAACCGCATCATTACTTATCAGAGCGATAACAGTAATGATGGCGATAAGACCTATGTGTGCGACGACTTCTTTGGCCAGCTCGACGACAATGCAGGGCACGACCCCAATGCCGATTTGCTGCGCATTGGTGTAGGTCGCATGACAGCAGTCAATGCTGCCGAGGCTAAAACCGACGTCGACAAACTTGTGAATTATGTGACGAATCCCGACTATGGTGTGTGGCGCAATAGCGCATTCCTCTCGGCCGATGACTATAACGAAGGTATGCACACCTTCCAGGCCGATGCTGCTGTAGATGTTATCGAGAACAGTGTGGGTGTGTCGATGAACGTCGACAAGGTGTATGTGGAGATGTATCCTCGTGCAACCGAGACCAGCGAACCTGGTCTGAGTCTCTCGAAACGCACCACGCTTGTGGGACGTGAAAAGTTTAAGGAAGACTGGTTGCGTGGTGAGTTCTTTGCATCCTATGTGGGTCACTCGGGTGGCGGTATCCTTACCAAGGAAGCCAAACTGTGGCGTACTGCAGATGTGAAGAGCACCAAGAATGAGCACTTGCCCATCATGACAACCGCTTCTTGCGACGTGGCACAATATGACAGCGATTCGCGTGGCATTGCCGAACACATGTTCCATGTGCCCGATGGAGGTGCCATTGCGCTGATGACTTCGGCCCGTCTGGTTTACGCCGATGAGAATGACCCGTTGAACAGGGCATTCATCCGTGGCCTCTTCTCATTCAACGAAACAGGTGTGATGCCTACGCTGGGTTATGCCTACATGAGGGCAAAACAGTATAAGGGTACCACTTCCAATACCAACAAGATGAGTTTCTGTCTGCTTGGCGACCCTGCCATGAAGATCAACTATCCGAAGCCCTACTTCAAGGTGGTGACGATCAACGAAACTGACGTTACAAGTGAAAATGCTGAACTTGTACCAGTGGCTCCCTTGAAGAGACTTGAGGTGCATGCTCAGGTAATGAAGGCCGATGGCTCGGGTGTGAACACCGCATTCAATGGCGATGCAACCCTGTCGCTCTATGATGTGAAGAAATACTTCAAGACTTATACCTTTAATGAAGATAGAGTGTCGAAGACCCGTCGCATCCACTATCCCCGCAATCTGCTCGCTCAGGTGTCGGGACGAGTGGTCAATGGCGACTTCACCGGTTCGGTGATTGTTCCTCGCAACCTTGAAGCCCAGAACGACACTGCACTGGTGCGTGTCTATGCACATCAGGACGATAGCGAAGAGATGGTGAGCGGACATAGCGACAAGCTGAAACTGCTTGCCTACGACGAGTCGACCGCTGGTAGCGATGACGTGGCTCCTGAAGTTGTGAGCATGTTCTTCAACGACGAGTTGACCTTTAGCGAGGGTGCTACAGTTCCCAACAACTCGGTATTATATATTAAGGTGACCGATGATCTTGCGGTGGGTACTCAGTTGGCTTCTCTCTCTGGCACCATGACGCTGGTGATGGACAACGGAAAGAAGACCTATCCCGAGGTGAAGAACTTTGCAAAGGTGTCAGAAGACAGCAAGACAATGCAAATCGCCTTCCCGATTGATGGAATGGGCGAGGGCGAACACATGCTCACCTATACGGTGTATGACGCCGCTGGCAACAGCGCTACTCGTTCCATTACGTTCGTGGTTCAGTCTAATACTGCCATTGTGCTCTCGGTTGAGGAAGATCCTGCCATTACCAAGGCTACCTTCGATATGAGCTCCGACTTGAGAGTGGCTCCCGCCGTGATGCTTAAGGTGACCGATGCTACAGGCAACCTGGTGTATAGGCAAGAAGTTTCCTCATTCCCCTTCGAGTGGGATTTGAAGGACAACAACGGCAACAAGGTGCCTGCAGGTCTCTATAGGTTCTTTGGCAACTATAACGATGGCAATGGTAACTTTGGCGGTTCTGACATCCAGAATCTCATCGTGATTGAGCCGTTGCACGAATAATGATTTGAGCTGGCGTTAACCCATGCGCCGCTTGACTAGCACATAGAAAACACCCGGTGACAGGAAACATGGCTTGCACCGGGTGTTTTTTTTGACGTTAATGAGCGATAATGGGCCTGAGATTTTTAAAATCTCGCTGAAATGATTATTTTTGTAGCACCAAGCGCAATGGCTTGAACTGAAAACCGCGACAAATGAAAAAAGTGAACGACTACATATCATTGCTCCGTGTGCCTCAGTGGGTGAAAAACGCCTTTGTGGCATTGCCCTTGTTTTTCGACGGTTCGATGACCGACACACATCGCTTGCTGCTCATGTTGCTGGCTGTGGTGAGCTTTTCGCTGGCAGCCAGTGCAGTCTACTGCCTGAACGATGTGATGGATGTGAATGCCGATCGGCTGCACCCTGTCAAGTGCAAGCGTCCTTTGGCATCGGGTCGGGTAAATCGTGGCGAAGGGCTGATGCTCATGTTGTTGTGTCTGGCAGTGTCGGTAGGCTTGTGCCTGTGGCTATTGCCCATGTCGGCATTCTATGTGCTGGTAGTATATGTGGCGCTGAATGTGGCCTATTCGCTGCTGTTGAAGCATGTGGGCATTCTCGACATGCTCATTGTAGCGTTCTTCTATGTGTTGCGCATCCTGTTTGGTGGTGCGGCAGTGTCAATTCGCCCCACGTCGTGGCTATTGCTTATGGCGTTTCTGTTGGCACTGTTCCTGGTTATTGCCAAGCGTCGTGACGACGTGCTGATGATGCAGGAGGGCGGCACCTCGGTGCGCAAGAGCGCCCAGGCCTATAATCTTGAATTTATCAACTTGTCGCTCACGCTGGTGGCCACTATCACCATTGTGTGCTATATCATGTACACGATGTCGGCCGAGACCATCAGCCATTTTCATAGCGACTACGTCTTTGCCACTTCCCTGTTTGTGATAGCGGGCATCTTGCGTTATATGCAGGTGACGCTTGTAGTAGGGAAGAGTGGCAGCCCAACGAAGTTACTGTTCAAGGACCGCTTTGTGCAGCTGTGTCTGATAGGGTGGCTGCTGGCGTTTGTGTTCATCATTTATCTGCCGCAATGGATTCCGGGCGAATAGTGGTTTTTGACTTCGACGGGACCCTTACCGTTCGCGACAGTCTTCCCTACATGCTCAAGGCTGTTTCAAGGCCTCGTTGGCCATTTTATGTAAAGTTGCTGTGCAGCGCGCCGTGGCTTGTGGGTTATGTCCTGCATCTGGTGCCCGCCGCACAGGCCAAGGAACGCCTCATTTCACGCTTTGTGAAAGGCATGACGACCGCCGAATTTGAGTCGCGCTGCCACGAGCAAGCGCAAAAGGTGAGGCACCGCCTGCTGCGTCCCGACATGGTGAGTCGTCTTGAGTGTCATGTGTCGCAAGGCGACAAGGTGTATATTTGCTCTGCTAATATCGATACTTGGATTGAACAATGCCTGGAGCCCATCAAAGTGCCGATAGTCTCGACCTGCCTTGAGGTGAGTGATGGCAAACTCACAGGGCGTTTTGCCACACCTAACTGCAATGGGGCTGAAAAGTGGAAGCGCATGCGAGCAACTGTTGAGACCTCTGGCCTGCCTCTTACGGTGTATGGCGACAGTAAGGGCGATGATGCGCTCATGAGTCATGCCCAGGAGGCGTTTCATGTCGATAAGAAAGGAAAGGTGAGTGCGTTATGAAAACGAGTGGAGTCATGCAAATCAATACCCGTGTGCTGGTGGTTGCCGCTATGCTGGCACTGGTGGCCTATCAGCTGATAGGTGTGTTCTGGGGTTTTGAATTGTGTGATTCGGGCTTTTATCTCACTTTCTACGACCATATCTATGATGCTCCCGAAACGGTGAGCTACAATTTCATGTACTACTTGAGCGGGCTACTTGGAGGACTGGTGGCGAAGGTGCTGCCTGCCGAGGGTTCTATGGTGCTCATGCGCCTGGCTGGTGTGCTGGTTAATGTGCTCATTATGCTGCTGCTTTATGGCACGTTGCGCCGGCAACTGGGTCGCCGTGCTCTCTTGCTGGGTTTTGCGGTAGTGCTGCTGGGCTATTTCAAGCCAGTGTACACACTCAGTTACGACCTGTTCACATCGTTGTTCTATGTGCTTGCCATCACCCTGATGTATCGTGGCCTCACCACCAAGCGGCTGCCGTTGCTGTTGGCATCAGGCTTTGTCTTGGGACTCAATGTGTTTATGCGTCTGCCCAATGTAGTGGGGTTGAGCCTTATCGTCCTGGTGGTAATAGGTGGCAGGGCTCTTGACTGGACCGGCAAGATGATGTGCAAAGGCGTAGGAGCGATGATGGCAGGCATACTGATGGCTGTGGCACTTATGCTTGCCTTGATGCTGTGCCTGGGGCACGACCGCTTGTTCATCGATAATGTGAAAGAACTCTTTGCCATAGCGCAGGACCATAGTGGCGAGCAATCGCACTCGTTAGGACAGATGATAATGACGCAGGTCAATTTTTACTTGCGTTCACTGTGGGCGGGAGTCAAGATAGGTGCTGTGTTGCTTGTGGCCGTTATCATCGACCGCAAGGTGACCCTCAGTTGGGTGAGGTGGCCTCTGCTGGCATTGCTTGCCGTTCCTGTAGTGTGGTTTGTGTGGCGCATGCATCCACTCGAAGTGGTGTGGGTGATGTCGTTTATGGGCTGTGTGGCGGTAATCATGTCGAAGCGCGGTGCTCTCAGGCTACTTGCGTGGCTTGGCCTTGCCATGTTGCTGCTTTTTCCGCTTGGCAGCGACGGTGCCTATAACAATGGCGCCATCATTGCCTGGGTGGCAGCTCCGGTGGCGATGTGGGTCATGGGCAAGAATCGTGTGCTCGTGGCATTTGTGTGCCTTTTCCTGCTCACTATGGTGGCTCGCACTGTGAATGACGGTGCCTACTTCGATGGCGGCAATCTATTCAAGAAAACGGTTGCTGTCAATAATCCTCATGCTCGCTTCCTCTTCACCACGACCGAGCGCAAGCAGGTAGTTGACGAATTACTGGTGGGAATTGCTCCCTATGTGCACGAAGGCGACACACTGCTCGCTTATGGTAGTCTGGCTACAGTGAATCACCTCACGGGTACATGTCCCTATATGGGCTGCTCGTGGCCCGAGCAATTGAGTGCCACTGCTTTGGAGCGCAAACTGGAGGCGGGTGCCAAGCAGCTGCCATGGCTGTTGCAACAAAAATTCAACACCATTGCCGAGGTGTGGCCTGCTCCGAGCGATTCCTATCTGATGGACTATGGCGAGGAAACCGTCTATCACCGCAACTCGAAGTTGCAGGTGTTGGCTCGTTTCAGGGAGAAGTATGGATATGCAGTGGTGTTTGAGAATAGCCACTTTGTGCTCTATGCTCCTGCTGGGAAACACCAGTAGCAAGGTGCATCTGTCACTTGCTTGCCGAAAATATGCGCAAAGTGCCATGAAAAATGGAAAAATAATGGCCGCCCATTGCTTGTTTTCATAAATTAGTTGTAACTTTGTGTTCATCTTAGATAACCATTCTATAATTACAATTATCAATATGGCAACTAAAACTAAACCATCAACTAAACCGGCTTCGAAAGAAGCTAAAGCTAACAAAACAGAATCGAAGCGCTACATGGCAATGGAAGAGCGCTATGGTGCTCACAACTATCATCCGCTGCCTGTTGTGCTCCACAAGGGTAAAGGTATCTATGTGTGGGACGTAGAGGGCAAGAAGTATTTCGACTTCCTGTCATCTTATTCTGCAGTGAACCAGGGTCACTGCCACCCGCGCATTGTGAAGGCGCTGAAGGACCAGGCCAATGTGCTCTGCCTCACTTCGCGTGCTTTCTACAACGATGTGTTCTGTGAGTATGAGAAATTCATGCACAGCTACTTTGGCTACGACAAGGTGCTGCCCATGAACACTGGTGCCGAGGGTGTCGAGACTGCGCTGAAGCTGGCTCGCCGCTGGGGTGCTGTGAAGAAAGGTATACCCAACGACAAGATCAAGATCATTTGCTGCGAGGGTAACTTCCACGGCCGCACTGTGACTGTGATTACCATGAGCGACGACCCCAGTTCCTATGCCGACTACGGTCCATTGACTCCTGGTTTCATTCGCATTCCTTACAACGATCCTAAGGCGCTCGAAAAAGCGCTTGAGAAATATGGCAAGGAAGTGTGTGCCTTCATCGCCGAGCCCATTCAGGGTGAGGCAGGCGTGTTTGTGCCCGATGATGGCTACCTGAAGAAATGCTTCGACCTGTGCCACAAGCACAATGTGCTCTTCATCGCCGACGAGGTCCAGACAGGTATTGCCCGCACTGGTAAGATGCTCTGCAGCCAGCACGACGGCATCCGTCCCGACATCGTGATTTTGGGTAAGGCCCTGGGTGGCGGTGTGCTTCCCGTTTCTGCTTGCCTTGCCGACGACGACATCATGCTCAACATCAAGCCCGGCGAGCACGGTTCAACCTTTGGTGGTTTCCCCTTGGCAGCACGCGTTGCTGTTGAGGCCCTCAAGGTGGTGAAAGACGAGAAACTGGTGCAGAATGCCGAGAAGATGGGTAAGATCTTCCGTGAAGAAATCAAGAAGATCAATTCGCCCTATATCGTTGAAGTTCGCGGTCGTGGCTTGCTCAATGCCATCGTGACCAAACCAGTGAAGGGCAAAACT
>JAEEVB010000032.1 GCA_016287065.1 Muribaculaceae bacterium | reverse complement strand
TCGTTATACCGATGGTGAGCACTGCAGAGGACACCTGCATCTGAGCTGTCTGCGCTGCGGAAAGACCGTACATGTGGAAAAGACGGAGATAATAGTTTTTTGGTTTTCTTTGCTTGCAATGTTTAGAATTATGCGTAATTTTGCAGGTTGAAACGCCATGCTCCTGTGAGTACGGCCTTAATGTTTATGCAAATGAGATATATTTCAATCATATCGGCTTGCGCTTTGGCACTTGTGTTTGCCTCCTGCGGCGAATACAACAAGGCCATGAAGAGCTCAGACTACAACTACAAGTTTGAGTTCGCCAAAAAAGCTTTTGAGCAAAAGAAATACACCCAGGCTTACACGCTGCTCGAAGATGTGATCACCGTGTTCCGCGGCACCGAAAAGGCCGAGGAGTCGCTCTACCTGCTGGGCCTCAGCTACTATGAGAACAAGGATTACCTGAATGCGGGTTCCTACTTCAAGCAGTACTATTCCCAGTACCCCCGAGGCCAATATACCGAGCTGGCGCGCTTCTATGCCGGTTATGGTTACTACCTGGATTCGCCCGACCCGCAACTCGACCAGAGCGAGACGGTAAAGGCCATCGAGGAGTTGCAGGCGTTTCTCGACTACTTCCCCAAGAGCGACAAGGTGTCGATTGCACAAAGCGCCATCTTTGAGCTGCAAGACAAGCTGGTGAAGAAGGAACTGGAAAATGCCACGCTCTATTACAACCTGGGCAATTACATGGGCAACAACTACGAGAGCGCCGTCATCACCGCTAAGAACGCCATCAAGGACTACCCCTACAGCAAGTACAAGGAAGACCTTGAGATGCTCATTCTCAAGTCGCGCTTCAGCGAGGCTGAGCAGAGTGTGAACGAGAAGAAGGAAGAACGCTACCGCACCGTCATCGACGAGTACTACGCCTTCATCAACGACTACCCCGACAGCAAATATCGCAAGGAGGCCGACAACATCTTCAAGATAGCAAGTAAACACGTCAACAACAATTAATTATCACTTATAAAGTAGATTTCTTTAACAATGGATTACAAAAAGACTAACGCACCTCTCACCACTTCGGTGCACGATCTCATCGAGATGGCTCAACCCACCGGCAACATCTACGAAACCGTAGCCATCATTGGCAAGCGCGCCAACCAGATTTCGAGTGAGATGAAGAACGACCTCGAGAAGAAACTCCAGGAGTTTGCCACGCTCAACGACAACCTCGAAGAAATTTCCGAGAACCGTGAGCAGATCGAAATCTCAAAATACTACGAGAAGCTGCCTAAGCCCACCCTCATCGCCACTCAAGAGTATTGCGACGGCAAGCTGGCGTTCCGCAACGTGGCAAAGGAGAAGGACGACTTCAACTTCTGATTGATTCCGCCAAGGCGGCCCATCAAAACTCACAACACCCTGACATCATCCCGACGTCAGGGTGTTTCCTTTTTTAAAATTTCTACTGTTTGAAGTGTTTCTATGTCTATATTTCGTCACTAACGTTATTCATCTAATAGACGCATTTCGGCTCCATTTTGTTGCAAGCAAACAGCACTTTTTTTGAAAAAAAATTGAAAGTACAGAAAAAAGTACTTATTTTTGCATTCTAAAGCATGATAACTATGAGAACAACGAATTATACCGACCTCCGTTCAAACCTGAAACACCATCTTGACGCCGTTGTTAACGACAATGAGCCGCTCATCGTGAACCGTTCGGGCAACAACAGTGTGGTCATCATGAATCTGGATGACTATAATGCCCTTATCGAGACCCATCACGTCCTTAACAACCCACATCTGATGAACGCAATCGCAGCCGCCGAGGAGGAAATCAAGTACGGCAAAACAACGCCTCAAAACCCGAACGAATCAATTGAAGACTATCTGAAACGACTTTCATGTACCGACTAATTTTTACCGACACGGCTAAAGCCCACTATCAGTTTTTCCTCAAGAGCGGTAACAAAAAAGTAATTGATAAAATCAACCGCCTGCTTGCCGATATTGCCCTGCATCCCTACTCAGGTATTGGTAAACCCGAGGCCCTGCGATTCTCACTTGCCGGCAAGTGGTCGCGACGCATCACTCGCGAGCATCGTATCATTTATAGTGTACACGACGACCTTGTCATCGTCTATATTCTGACACTACATTCTCATTACCAGATGTGAACAGATCACAGCCTGTAGCCTCGTTAATATCTTGTGAATAAGTTTAGGGGGCTTTGTGTTGGGCTTACAGAGCATCTGTACTAACTTTGCACCAGAAAAATTGAACACCACTATGGAATTTGAACTCACCAAAGAACAGCGACGCAACCAGCGTCAGCGGCCACGCCACGAGAGCGAGATAACCTCTGAGTACGGCAAGCAGCAGCCACAGGACCTCGAAATCGAGGAAGTGGTGCTAGGCGCACTCATGCTCGAGAAGAATGCCTACTCCATCGTGTGCGACATCCTGTCGCCCGACAGCTTCTATGATAACGCCAATGCCAAGATATATGAGGCCATTCAGACGCTCGGTGCCAAGCAACGTCCCATCGATATGCTCACCGTCACCGAGCAGCTGCGCAACAATGGCACACTCGACGAGGCGGGCGGCCCCGTGCGCATATCCATGCTCACCAGCCGCGTGACCAGTGCCGCCAATGTGGAGTATCATGCCCGCATTGTGGCCCAGAAGTTCCTGGCTCGAGAGCTCATCAGCTTCAGTTCACAGATAGGCACATTGGCCTTCGACGAGTCTATCGACGTCTACGACCTCATGCAGGAAGCCGAGGGCAAACTCTTCGAAATTTCCAAGAAGACCCTTAAGCGCGACGTGACGCAAATCGACCCCATCATCAACGAGGCCATCGCCAAGATTCAGGATGCCGCCAACCGCGACAGCGGACTCAGTGGATTGCAGAGCGGATTCCGTGCCATTGACAAGATCACATCGGGTTGGCAAGACAGCGACCTCATCATCGTCGCCGCCCGACCTGCCATGGGTAAGACCGCACTCGTCCTCTCTATGGCCAAGAACATGGCAGTAGACTTCAACATACCTGTGGCTTTCTTCTCGCTCGAAATGTCGAACCTGCAGCTCGTGAACCGCCTCATCAGCAATGTGTGCAGTCTCAAGAGCGAAACCATCAAAAGCGGACAGCTCAAACCCGAGGAATGGGACAACCTCATGTCGCGCGTCAAGAAGCTATATAGTGCCCCACTCTACGTCGACGACACGCCCTCACTCTCGGTATTTGAATTACAGACCAAGGCTCGCCGCCTGGTAAGCGAGCATGGCGTGAAAATCATCATCATCGACTACCTCCAGCTCATGAATGCCTCGGGCATGAAGTTCGGTAGCCGTGAACAGGAAGTGAGCACCATCTCACGCTCGCTCAAGCAACTTGCCAAAGAGCTCAATATACCCATCATAGCCCTGTCGCAGCTCAACCGAAGCGTGGAGCAGCGTGGCGACGACCGCAACGGCAAGCGGCCACAGCTGAGCGACCTGCGCGAATCGGGTGCTATTGAGCAGGATGCCGACATTGTGTGCTTCATTCACAGGCCCGAATACTACATCAAGTCGAGCGAAGATGCCGAAGGGAACGACATTCGCGGACTCGCCGAGTTTATCATCGCCAAGCACCGTAGCGGCGCCGTGGGCGATGTGAAACTGCGTTTCGTGTCACACTATGCCCGCTTCGAGAATTGGGACGACAGCCTCGTCACCACAAGCAACACGGTAGAATCGAGGATGAACAGCGAAGGACCCGACAATGCTGCACCTATGCCCGACACAATGCCACCATTCATAGGCGGCGCACCCGATGCACCGGCACCCAATGTCGACTTCCTGCAAGGGCCCGGCGAAGAGAGCACGCCCTTCTAAGGTTACTTTCTTTTGAATTTTGGTTCGGGCAGCGCCTTGCAGGTTTCTGTGACCAGCGTCTTCATATAGTCGTGGTCATCGATGTCTTCAATATAGAAATAGTCTTTTGCACCCTCGTAAGGCGGACGCATGTCAACCTTGCGAAGTAGTGGTCTGACAACATCGGTAGGTTTCAGGTAGAAACTATCATCACAGATCAATCCGAATATCTTTCCATTGCAATAAATCCCATAATCGCCAAACATCTTTTTGGTGATGATCTCTCCTGCTCCAGCGCACTGGTCAGCAACATACTGAACAAAATCTAGACTGCTTGCCATAATGCACTTATTTAGAGACGGGCATTGTCGGCGTAGCTGTAGTAGTTGCCGCCCCGGCAGACGATGATGTGGTCGAGCAGGGTGATGCCCACCGCCTTACATCCGTCCTTGACCTGACGGGTGAGGGCATCGTCCTGCGGACTGGGTTGTAGGGTGTCGGACGGGTGATTGTGTGCCAGAATCATGCCGTCGGCAAGATGCTCAAGGGCGGTGCGCAAAATGATTTTCACATCGCCTACAGCCATAGCGGTTCCGCCTGAGCTGACACGATAGCTACCCGTAATGCGATGGCCGCGGTTAAGCAACAATATCCATATCTCCTCGTGCTCCAGATGCTCCATGCGCTGGCGCAGATACTGATAAGCATCTCGGCTCTCACGTACCACGGCATCGTCTTCAAATTTCTCGAGCTGGTAACGACGCGAGAGTTCGAGGGCTGCCAGCACCTCAATGGCCTTCACCTCGCCTATGCCTTTGTAATGCATGAGGTCCTTGATGCTGTTACGGGCCACGAGATAGAGTTTGCCGTTGTGATCACGCAAAATGCGCTGACACAGGTCAACAACCGATTCACCCGGAGTGCCACTGCCAATGATGATGGCGAGCAATTCGGCTGTGGTGAGCGCCTCAAAGCCCTTTTCCTTGGCTTTCTCACGCGGTCGGTCCTGTTCTGAGAGCTGCTCCTTGAGTGCCCTTGACTGTGGTGTCATGTGATTATTGTCATTCATGTTGTTTCAACTATTTGCCTTTGCGCATGGCTATCTCCTGCTGCACATCACGACCATGGCCAAGTAGGATTTTCCACACAAAGGCCTTGATGAACCCGTAGCCGTAGCAACCCAACTGCACAAAGCTCGTGACCACTGCCAGCGAGGCTATCTTGAGGGTGCGCGTCTTGACCAGGGCACTTACCCACAGCAGCAGCACGTAGAGCGCCAGCGGCAAGATGCACCACCAACGCCAGAAGATGGCGAGCAGCACCAATGCCAGGCATCCCACCACAAACACAGCAGGCAGGGTGTGCACCAGCTTGAGCGAATCGGGGTAAAGCAGCTTGAGGGTAATGCGCGACATGCCAAACACGTAGGTTTGCCGGGCAAACTTGGCAAGGCTGGTGCGGCGCTTGTGGTAAACATAGGCCTCACGGATGAGCCTGATATCAAAGCCTGCCTGACGGATGCGGGTGCTCATGTCGATATCTTCACTGAACATCTCGCGGAAACCGCCCACGCGCTTCCACACCTCGCGACTATAACCCATATTGAAGGAGCGTGGCACGAACTTCTCGAGCTGCACCTTGCCGCCTCTGATGCCTCCTGTAGTGAGGAAGGAAGTCATAGAGAAATTAATGGCCTTCTGCACATCGGTGAAGTCGACGCTTGCTGCATCGGGACCTCCAAAACAGGGCACATAGTGCTCCTTGAGTGCCCGCGCCAGAGTAGCAAAATAGTCGTCGGGAATCACACAATCGCTGTCGAAGAACACGAAATACTGGCCCACGGCACGCTCGATGCCATAGTTGCGGGCAATGCTTCGCCCCTCATTCTCCTTATAGAAATAGTGCACATCAAGCTCGTGCTCATAAGTTTTCACCTCGTCGGCACAAGGCACGGTTGAGCCGTCTTCAACGATGAGCACCTCAAAGTCGCGCGATGACTGGCGTTTCAGGCTGCGCAACAGGTCACGCACCTCATCGGGACGGTTATACACGGGGATGATAACTGAAAAATAAGGCATATCTGGCACGTTGATTGGTTTACTATGCAAATTTAGGCAAGTTTCTCGGCTCATCCAAACTTTCATGGGCTTTATTTTGGTTATTATTGGAAATCAAATTATCTTTGCATTCATTTACTAGTTTAAAATTAATAATACTATACTATATGCGTAAACTTTACATTACACTTTCGTTGCTGCTGACGACCCTCGTCGCTGTCGCCAACGCCCCAGCAGGCTATTACAAGTCGCTCAACGGCAAGAGCGGACAAGCCCTGAAAGATGCCATTTTCAGCCTCATCAGACCTCACACCGCTGTCTACTACAGCAGTTTGTGGTACTACTTCTGCTCTACCGACTGCATGCCCGACGACCCTAGCCGCGTGTGGGACATGTACTCGGACGTGGAGTATCATTTCAGAGGTTCAAGTTCGGTGTCTGGCATGAACAAGGAGCACGCCCTGCCCAAGAGCTGGTGGGGAGGATATGACGACATCACTCTTTACCCGAGTTACACCGACCTGTATCACCTCTACCCGAGCGACGCCGAAGCCAACACCGCCAAGCTCCACTGGCCACTGGGCGAGGTCTCGACCATAGTGTTCAACAACGGTGTGACGAAAACCGGTACCCCCAAGACAGGTCAGGGCGGTGGAGCCGCAACCGTGTTTGAACCCGACGACCGCTACAAGGGTGACTTTGCACGCACCTACTTCTACATGGCCACCTGCTATCAGGATTACACCTGGAAGTACACCTTCATGATGAGCAACAACAGTGCCGACTGGAAGACGCTCAACGAGTGGTCGATAGCCCTGCTGCTGCGCTGGGCACGTGAAGACCCCGTGAGCGACAAGGAAAAGAACCGCAACGATGCTGTCTATCACATACAAAACAACCGTAACCCGTTTATCGATAACCCCGAACTCATCGAGTACATTTGGGGCGACAAACAAGGCCAGGTGTATAATGGCGACGGTGGTGAAGTGACCGGTGATCCCGAGCTTATCACGCCCACCCAGGGCACCATACTCGACTTTGGCGAGGTGGCCCTCGGCAAGTCGTTACAGTACACCGTCTATATCAAGGGCCAGAATCTGACCCACGACTTGAGCGTACAGCTCTACAAGAACGACTACACGATGTTCTCGGTCAACGTTACCAGCATCGACCGCACCATTGCCAACTCCGAAGAAGGCTATCCGCTGGTGATCACCTACACCCCGACCACCGTAGGTGAGCACAACGCCAAACTGCTCATCAGCGACGGCGGCCTTGTGGGCAGCATTGGCGTGGAACTGCTTGCCAAGTGTGACGAAGCACCCACGCTCTCTGCCATCAAAGCCCTGCCCGCTACCGAAATTACCGACAACTCCTTTGTTGCTAACTGGGAAGCAGCTACCGAAGATATTGACTTCTATCTGCTCAACCGCACCATCTACGACAAAGACAACAACATAGTCTTAAGCGAGTCAATTAATGTAGACTCGGAGGAAACGAGTTACCTCATCAGCGACTTTGCTTCCGACCAGACGCAGACCTACACCGTGCAGACAAGCCGCCTGGGTTACACTTCGCCCGAGTCTAATGTCATCACAGTCACTGCAACTGGTGTGAACGACCTGTTTGTCAACAAGCCGCTGGCTATCATTGGCATGGATGGCGCCATCCTCGTCAAGTGCAGCGAACCACTGGGCAAGGCACGCATCTTCAACGTCAACGGCCAGCTCGTCAGGGAGATTCCCAGCCTTGAGAACGATGCTATCATCGAACTGCCCCGAGGCGTCTACTTCATGACCACCAGCACAAGCAACAAGGCTTTCAAAGTGATTATCAAATAACACAGTTATCATAAAACAACAAAACTAAAAAACAAACTGAAAAACTATGCCAAAAATTTCACAACGCGGCATTGACATGCCCGCATCGCCCATCAGAAAACTGGCTCCATTTGCTGTGGCTGCCAAGCAAAAAGGCATCAAGGTGTATCACCTCAACATCGGTCAACCCGATATCGCCACACCTCAAGAGGGTCTCGACGCCCTCAAGAACGTGGATCGCAAGGTGCTCGAGTACTCCCCTTCTCAAGGCTACCAGAGCTACCTCGATAAACTCGTGGGTTACTATAATCGTTACAACATCGGCCTGGAACCCGGCAACATCCTGGTAACTTGCGGTGGTAGCGAGGCCCTGCAGTTTGCCTTCCTCGCCTGCTTCAATCCTGGCGACGAACTCATTGTGCCCGAACCGGTGTATGCCAACTATATGGGCTTTGCCTGTGAGATGGGCGTGAAAGTGCGCACCATCACCACCAAAATCGAGAATGGCTTTGCCCTGCCATCGATTGAGGAGTTTGAGAAACTTATCAACGAGCACACACGTGCCATCATGATATGCAACCCCAACAACCCCACAGGACAACTCTATTCCGACGATGAACTCATGCAGTTGCGCGACTTGGTCAAGAAGCACGACCTGTATCTCATCAGCGATGAGGTTTATCGTGAATTCCGCTACAGCGACAAGCCATATCTGAGCGCCCTGCACCTCGAGGGTATTGAGGACAACGCCATCGTCATCGACTCGGTGTCGAAGCGTTACAGCGAGTGCGGTATCCGCATTGGCGCTTTCATCACACGCAACAAGCAGCTCATGACCACTGTCATGAAGTTTGCTCAGGCCCGTCTTAGCCCTCCATTGATTGGTCAGCTTGTTGCCGAGGCTTCACTCGCCGCTCCTCAGGCTTACCATCAGGGCGTGTATGACGAGTACATCTCTCGTCGCGACTGCCTGGTCGAGGGTCTGAACAAGATTCCCGGAGTCTTTGCCCCAATGCCCACTGGAGCATTCTATGCTATGGTCAAGTTGCCGGTTCAGGACTGCGACGACTTCTGCCGCTGGTGCCTTGAGGAGTTCAACTACGAGGGTGAAACCGTGATGATGGCTCCGGCCACCGGTTTCTACGCAACCCCCGGACTCGGCAAGAACGAGGTGCGCATGGCCTATGTGCTCAAGAAAGAAGACCTGGAGCGTGCACTCGTTGTGCTCGAAAAGGCACTTGAGGCCTACAATGCCCGCAAATAATCACAACCTATAACCCGATGTGCCGAAAGCCAAGTCTTTTGGCACATCGTTTTTTACATATAGCCACACCCACCACCCTATGTTGCACAACAACACCAAATCCAAGAACATGCCGCTGGTCATTTATGCGGTGTTGTTGGTCATTGCCATTGTGGCAATGATTGCACTCAAGCGGTGTGGCAACGCCCAGTTCGGCAAGTCGGCCGTCACGGCACTGAGTGGTGGCGACACACTCGATGTGGCCATCGAGTACTCACCCATCACCTACTACACCTACAACGACACTCTGGGTGGCTTCGACTACGACCTGTTGCGACTCATCTCCAGCCAGCAGCAGGTGCCCATGAAGTTCCACCCCATCGTCACACTGCAAAAGGCGCTCGACGGGCTGCACAAGGGCGACTACGACCTGGTGGCGGCACAGTTCCCCGTCACAGTTTCCAGCAAGCGGCTGTACCTGTTCACCGACCCCGTCTATCTCGACCGTCAGGTGCTCGTGCAACGCAAGGACGATGCAGGCAAGGTGAAACTGCACTCACAACTCGACCTGGCTGGTTGCACCTTGCACATCGTGAAAGGTTCGCCCATGAAGGAGCGCATCGAGGGGCTGAGTCGCGAGATTGGTGGCGACATTCACATCGTGGTCGACGACGTCTATGGCCCTGAGCAGCTCTTCTTGCAGGTAGTGACTAGTGAAATCGATTATGCCGTAATGAACGAGACCATCGCAGCAAGTCTGGCCAAGAAATACCCTGGCAAGGTCGACACGGGCACGGCCATCAGCTTCTCGCAGTTCCAGTCGTGGGTCATCAACAAACTCAACGCCGAGCTCTGCAACAAGTTCAACCATTGGCTGCAGCAGGCCAAGGAGTCACCGGAATACCAGCAACTGGTCAAACGATATCTGCCCAACAACCACCCAAACGAACTCTAAATTCAATCACCATTAAAGCTTAACTTGATATGAAAACTGTTATCACCATTCTCGCCATCGTAGCCGTATGTATTACCGCTATGGCTTGCGGCTCCAAGAAAAGCAATGTTGTAGAGACATCTACCCAGACGCAGGTTGAGAAACTCACGGAAACGCAAATCGAGAAGTTCGTCACCTCGCTCGAAAAACCCGACTACACCTACAGAGATGCTCTTTTCATTGAAGGAACCGACTACTACATCTCCAAGATGCCACAACTTTCACTTGGCCAGCTCGAGGACTTTTTGAAAATAATTGAAAGCATGAACAGCCGAAACAACACAACACTGAAAATGAAAGAGAGTGTTGCAGCCTCGATGGAAGGCGGATTCGACGCTGCCGTCAAGAAATACAGCTCAAAGCCCGACGAAGTGTACAAAAACATAGCTGAGAGAAATGAATATGCCCAAAAGTTTGCTCTCCTCAAGTCGATGCTCACCAGCAACATCGAGAAAAAGCGCAACCAGGTGTTCACCGTGCCCAAAGGCGACCTCATCTACTACGAAGACCGCACCTTTGGCGGCATGTTGCCAGGCACCACCTACCGCCTCGAGAAAAAAGACGATGGCAAGACCTATCTCACCTCACCCCTTGGCTGGAGGGGCGACACCACCATCGTGGTGCCCGACAGCACACTCGCCCATGTGCAAAAGCTCTTCATCGATGGCAAAGCCTATGAAGTGGCGCCGCTCTATATGACCCCCTACCGCATCTTCGATGCCCCGTCATGGTCGATGGATTCCAAGTTCTCGAGTGGCGAGAGAATCTCGTCGACCGGACAGCAGTCGCGGTCTGGCATCAAGGCTTTTAACGTGATTGAAGACTACCTGAGAGAAATAGCCCCCAAACCCAAAGAAACCGACCTCTATCGATAATCTCACGCTGAACGAAGATGGCTGCCAACAGAATTCGCTATATCGACGCCATGCGCGGCACCACCATGCTCCTGGTGGTCTATGGTCACGTCATGTACCACTCCCTGGGAATCACCGACGTCATTACACACTTCACAGCTTCCGTGCGCATGCCAGCCTTCTTCTTCATCAGCGGCTACATTGCCTACAAGGCCGTCTCGCAGTGGGACGCCACCTTCTTCAAGGCACGGCTCAAGAAGAAGGCGATGGTGCAAATCATCCCCACCCTCGTCTTCTTCATCGCCTTCTCGCTCATCAACGCCCGAAGTCCCATCAGCGATTACGTGGCCGACGGATTCGGCCCCTACTGGTTCACCATCTCGCTGTTTGAGATGTTCTGCATCTATTTCACACTTTCTCGTCTTGGCAACGCCATGCACCGCCCCTGGGTGACCTATGTGGGGCTCATTGCCTTTGCCATAATAGGACTCATCTACACCTATTGTTTTGAGTGGAACAAGCCCGACTACTACCAGTTGCGTCACACGGCCGACTTCTTCCAGTTCTTTGTGCTCGGCGTTTTCTGTCGGGCGGGCGGACAGCGGTTCCACGACTTCATCGACCGCAAACCCGTGCGCTGGAGCATCATTGGCATTTTTGCAGCCATGGCTGTGACGGCACCCGTCATCTATATGGGAGGTGGCAACGACATCGTCGAGGCCATCTGGCACAGCGAGATCATGAATATCATGCGGGGCTATGTGGGTGTGATTGCCATCTACACCATCTTCCGCTCCCTGTCTACATTCTTCAACCGCGACGCCACCGTGCCCAACATCTTCTCCTTCGTGGGCAGACGCACCCTCGACATCTACATGATCCATTACTTCTTCCTGCCCGACCTCAAAACCACGCTCGCGCCTTGGCTCCAGACCCACGGACACACTTTGGGCACCTTCGTGTTTGCTTTAACGATGGCCATTGTTGTGACAGCGCTCAGCCTGCTTGTCAGCCGCATCATCCGCGTCAGTCCCTTCCTGGCACGCTACCTGTTCGGCGCCAATCCCAACAACCCCTAATCTCCCACCTCTTCATTCCCTTCATCTTCTCCATCCTCTGAAATCTCCGAGAACTCTGAGATCTCTGAGAACTCTGAGATCTCTGAGAACTCCGAGCACTCCGAGCACTCCGACAACTCCGAGGACTCCGAGCACTCTGAAACTCTGAGAACTCCGAGAACTCTGACATCTGACAACTGACAACTGTAACTAAAAGGGAGCGCCCCGTGTGGAGCGCTCCCTCGCTTATAGTTTGACTAAATCGTCAGAGTGTCTTAGAACAGGCGTTTTGCAGTGCTGGTAGAGCCATCGCTGTAGCGAGTCACCACAATGTTCACGCCCTCAAACGGACGCTCGCTACTCAAGCCAGTCACATTGTAGTAAGTAACACCCACCACCTGCTTGGCAGCAATATCGGTCACCACAGTTATAACACCATTCTCTACGTTAGTTGTCCTTTCGAGAGACAGTGGATAGACTACATAAGATCTTGGTGAGGCTCCTTCAAGACGAGGATTTTGAACGGTTGGCTTGGTGATAATCAACTTCATGGTAGTGAGGTTCACCGTCAATTTGTAAGTGTCGGCGCTTAACTTAAATGGGCGTGATCCATCGCTCCAATCATCACGCATAGGGAGTTCAGTACCTAAATCAGAGTCGTTGACAGGATAGGAGGAAGCATAACCCATATTTTGAGTATCGGCACCAAAACGATAAGCATTAATATCTGACCATGATTCTCCCAGTTTTTTAGTAAAACTGAAATAACCATACCCGTTGTCAACTGCGTTAACGGTGAGAGTTGCAGTATAAATATTTCCGTCACAGGTCGACATTTCCGCCCCTTTAAGAGGACTCCAATCTCCAGGATTCAATCCGTTCACATTGCCAAGTACATAGACATGATCGGCTGCTGTTTCGGATGTTTTGTATTTCACTACAGCTGGTAGCAAATTGTAGTTATGACCTGTTTGAAGATAACTCATATCCACATTGTTCATATAGGAACCATTAAACTCAAACTCGCCACTCAGCTCGGCGGTGTTCCATGTGGGGTGAGCCTCATCATGAACGGGGACAATGAATTTATCCCCGCTCCATTGTGCCATCTCAACATTGGCAAGTTCCATGGGTTTGGGCTGCACAAAGAAGTATTCCTTGTCGTTCTTACCAGTCTGGTGATTGACTCCATAGAAACTGGCGGCAATATAGAGATTCAGGTCCGTCGATGCTGGAGTGTCAGTCGTTTCTTCTGGCACCTGTGTGAGTTGCAACTCGGGATTGACCTTATCAATCAATTTGCCCACAACGCCTTTCAGTCTTTTTTTAAGCACAGATTGAGTGAATTCCTTTCCTTCTGGAACTCGCAACCCAATCCAGTTGCTCTGGTCATAGGTGTCGATACCATTGGTACGTTGCATATAGTCGATGTAGTCTTCAGAGTTCTCGTCCTTGTTAGCATAACCATTATCATCCTTGCAAATCAGCAGTTGGTCATGATCCACAACATCTATGCCCGTCAGATCGGTAACTTCATAGGTCTGCCCCACCTCACCATTGGCTACCAACTGAGCCAAAGTAACGGGCTTCGGAAGCACCACTTCATTTGCCACGCTCAGGTAAGCCTCATTGCCGTTGACTGTGTTCATCGCGTTGCCGCCAAAGGCGAGCCGGCCATCAGCATTCTTATATAAACCCTTGCAATTAGACACAGGAGCATCCTGATTGGGGAAATATTTTTCGCTATGCTGCAGCAGGTTGCCGCTGGGCACTGCGCCACTTGCAGCATTAGTCAAAGTGGGCACCATACGGTTCTCTTCGATATCATTACTCTTGGTCTCGATAATCACAGGTGTGCCAGCAGGGATAATGTTGCCAGAGATGGCTTCCATCTCAAATGTGCCGGCAGTCTCATCAACACTCTTAACAATGTAAGGAGTCATCTGCTCAGGATTGAACAAAATGTTCCAAGATGTGCGCAACGTAGTGTAATATTTGCCACCTACCTCAACCAACTTCGCAGGATCCAGCGAGAAGTAGTTCTCCTTAGTCTCCAAATCCAAATCTATATGCTCTATTATCCATTTACTATAGTTGTCTGAAATAGCCTGCATTTTTGGCACACCAGAGTCATCTCTAAAAAGTACTAATGGCGCTTTAAAATTCCATGTTTTAGTTATATAATCATAAGGTAAACTATTAATAGTTACTCCACTTTCAAATTTGTAGAATTTACTTGCTTTTGAATTTTGGACTGTTAAATCAACATACGTTGCTGATGATTGATATGGATTCTGCAAAACATCAATTTGAACAATTGAGCCCGCATCATATATTATTTTATCTTTATTATCTATCAACTGCAAAAGTTCTATATTATCCATTAAATCCATAAAATTATTAGAACTTGCTTCATCAGAGATAGCTGAAACATAACTATGAGGTTCGCCATAATTCTTAATCCCGAAG